>JAISSH010000029.1 GCA_031273265.1 Treponema sp. | reverse complement strand
GGTGCGCCTGCGGCAAAAGCCTGCAACGACTACAGCAACAACAGTAAAACAGACTGGTTTTTACCGAGCAAAGACGAACTAAACGAATTGTATGTTAATCGGGACTACGTTGGCAATTTAATAGGAGATAACAAATGGTATTGGTCATCATCACAGTATGATAGCGAATATCCATGGGTTCAGAATTTCACTGATGGTCAAAATGGTACTCAGTTTAACAAATTTGTGAAGTATAGTCCAACCCCGGTTCGTGCCGTGCGGGCTTTTTAACTATTAGAGGGTAACGCGAAGTAACAAGGGAAAAACGAAAAGTGAAGTAAGAAAAACTTTTTTCACTTTTCATTTAATTTTTGAAACAAGCCGCTTGTGCGGCTTAAAATAGATTGAAAGACAATGGAAGGAGAAAGAAAATGTCAACAGTAGCAAAGTATTATTTCGAAGATTATGACTCATACACTGCCGCAGTTAAGCGGATGTGCAGTGAAGTTGGCAACAGTGGTTGGGATTGTGAACGTCCATTTATTTGGATATATGACTCTTGCGATTATGTGGCATTAGCCGGAAAGGTTTGTCAGGCTAATGGCGGAGAAGCGTGTAATTAAAAGGAGAACATACCATGTTTAAAGGTGAATATGAAGATTGGGCAAGAAAATATGGGCCTTATATGTATAAGGCCGATAATTATTTTGAACATAAACAATATAAGAAAACGATAGAATGTCTGGACAAATGCCTTGAAATCGATCCGGGTGATGCGGAACTTTGGTTTTATAAAGGACGCGCATTAAGATTTTTAGGGCAATTAAAAGATTCGTTTTTTTATTTTAACAAGGCGGCAGAATTAGACCCTTATGATACTGAATATCAGGTAATGAAAGAATATGTTGCAAATGAATTAAAAAAGTTTGGCACACATTATACGAAGACAGAGAAAATAAAACTAAATATTAAAAGTGAATATAAGGGTTATGAAGAATACGGATCTTTTGTGTCTTCTGCCGGTGAATTATCAAAACCGGACAGCACACATTATCAAAAGACCGATGAAATAAAACAAAATAATGACAGCATTGAATTTATTACTGATAGTGAAGTCATGGGTTTTGAAGAAACAAGAAAAACCATTGACTATCTTAAAAAATTGTTACTTGGCTATTCCGATGATGAAGACAATGGAGATAAAATTTTCAATAATTCTGAAAAAAGGATGTTTCTATCTAAAGTTAATACCATTTTTATAACAGACGGCGATGATGTATCCTTTGAAGAACCTGCTACTTTTTTTGTCGGTATTTATTCCCCAAAAATAAGAATCCTTGACATGATATTTGCAATTATTCTTACCCCGCAAGGATGCTCGGTAAAGGCTACGCTTAATCAGTTCATGGAATTAGCTCAGGAGTTTGCGAAAAGAGGTGGAGGCGCGTAGTGCCTATCACCAAAACCCTGTAGTGTCGTATTACACCCTGCTATCCGGCATAGCCGGATAGCCCGGCACTACAGGCAGCGTAGTTTATTTAGATCAAATATCTCTGCCGTTAATGTACAATTCATCGCAGGATAAATCAATGTCGTCATTCCAACTGATGCCGAAACCTCCCGTGTCTACTTTAACTTGCTCAAACAAACCGGTGACATAAGTCAATGACTGAAAGGCGGTTATTTCATTAAACAAGGGTTTCACATCATATTGTTTTTTTTTGCCATCAGCAAATCGTACTAAAAGAGAATAATTTGTTATTGGTTTTACTTCGGTAACATGATGAAACATTGTTCTACTCCAATGGGGGGATTTTTTTTATTTCTTGTGTTTGCCAAATTTCCAATAGTTCCGCCTCATGCTCTTTTGTCCATTCCTTGATCATTGCCAAAGCTTTATCCGGCAAATCTCCTTCCATCATTTCTTGTGTCTTGATGTCTATTGCGCCCATGTATTCGCCATACAGGACATGTATGTGCGGAGGATTATGTTCGCTTCTTTTGAAATACATTTTTACGGAAAGACCGTAAAACCTCGAAATTACAGGCATTTCTGTACCTCACAAAAAATGATAGATCATGAATACTCTAAAGTCAATGGGGACGCAGGAGAGGGCATGTTAAGCCGCTCCCCCATTACTGCCGTTGTACTTTGCAAATTCCTTCCATTGACGTAATTCGCTCTGCTTATCCATAAATCTTTATCCCCTTGTTTGCTACAGTCCGTTCCAGTGTCGGGAAACCGGAGCGTTCTTTGTATCTTCCAAGAGTGTTCGTAACAACATCAACAGGCATTGTTTTTTTTCTGCCTATTGCGATTCTGATATTTATAGCGACGTCAATTTCCCTCATTTCAACATCGTCCTTTAATACCACATATAAATCCAAATCGGAATCTTTGTGCGGCGTTCCATAGGCGTAAGAGCCGAAAAGCCATATTTGCTCAACCGGAACAGTACGGATTATTATTTCTTTGAGGGTATCCAGTTCTGATTGAATTGCTGTATCCATATTAGTAATATAGTACGATTCAGAGAAGAAAGCAACGCCCATTAAAACAAGCACCTTTTGCGTTTTCTATGATTTGGGAATTTCTTTTAATACATCTTTGAGAAATTCATTGGAAAATTCGGAATGGCGTGGCACAGGTATCATTTTCCCGGATTCCTTGTGTCTGTATATGTCATGCCTTGACCCGTGTTTCTCGAAATAAACCCCATTCAATTCAAGCATTTTTATAAATGCCCGGCGATTCATACAGCTAATTCCATAACACCATGTCTGTTACGAACCTCAAGCATTCCATTATTGATCATTTCAAGAATATCCTGTAAATTCGCTTCCAATTCGTCTATGCTAAAAGCTTGGGTCGGGTATTCAGGATATTCGTCTATATGACCAATTATAAATTTTCCGTCTTGTTTATATGTATATTTTATCTGCATTTTCATTTCTCCGGTTATTATGATACTTCGAAAAGCCCATTAAAACAAGTGCCTTATAAATGCCTGTTTCAAAAAGCCCGGAAAAGTGATAATCTCCTTCCATTAAAATTTCTCTCCGTAGTAAATCCCTGCCCATTCCCAGCGTCCGTGAATTTCCGGGTCCTGCGGAAAGTAAATTTTTCTGAAATACAGATACCATGTGGGAAGATACCGCGACCATCCGGTTGTTCTTAAAAACGCTTCTGTGGAGTTTGACGATGGGTCAAGGGCGGGGGCGTAGCGTATGCGGTTATTGTACATGAACTCGGCGAGGTTAAAATCGACCATGCCCGAATCGTCGGTTTCCATTTGTTCCCATGAACGGGCGAAAAAATTGACCTTTGCCTGACAGCGCGTAAGCGCCCTGGCGTTGCCGTCGTCCAGGGCGTTTTCAATGGCGGTTCTGAGCGCGGACAGGCTTTCAAACGTCCAGTTTTTTGGAGACTTGCTGAAGTCCACCTGATGTTTGGCGTATTGATCCGCGTTCGGGAATCCGGGGATTATTGTCCCTGTGTACGGCAGATAGTTTGTGTAAGCCTGAATCGCGCTGTTCCAGTCGCCGATGAGTTCGCAGGACTGTCCAAGCATAAAGTAAACCGAGCCAAGATCGATTTTGTCAGGAAACCGGGAAATCAATTCCTGATAATACCAAACCTGCCTCTCCGGGTTATTGTTCAGCCTGATAAGCTGTCTCAGGCATACAAGGTGAATCGATTCGTCGTTGATGGTAAGATCGGGATAATTCTTGATAATTAAATCGAAGACCAGCGCGGCTATAGGCTCCGAATTCGTCTGTATATAGGCATAGGCAATCATCAACATATAATAACCGTTGTATGGATTTGACGGATTGGCTATAGTTTTTTCGTTTAAAAAATGGATAAGCCTGTCAAAATCCTTGTTTCTGGCAAAACTTGCGGCAATCTCCTGTACAACGGCAAATTCGCCTTCACTGCCGGCATCCTCTTTTTTAAGCAAATTGACAAGTTCCAAAAACTGCTGTCTGCTTTCTCCCTTTCCTGAAATATAATATGGGTTTATGCCGTTTTCCGTCCGTATCCCGCACGAAATAAATAAAAACGCCGATAATATAAATGCAGTATGCCTTGTAAAATTATAACAGAGCCGTTGATTTTCGCTTTTCCCGAATTTTTCACCGGTTTTCATATGTAAATATCCTATCATTGTGTTATAATTTTGTATATGCGCTGTTTATTTTCATCGGAATATATATAATTGTGTGGATATCAAAAAGTGACAAGAAAATTCTTACACCTCGTTCTCTTTTTATTTATATCTCTAACGATTTTTTCATGCAAATCAGCACCCAAAACACCGTCTGATTCCAGAGGACAGCCGGCAGGCAGGGAACAACAGCAGATTGCGGGCAGTCTTGCCGAAGAAATCCGCGGTTTGGTTGAAACCGGCTATCTGTCTTCGCTGACTCAGGCGTTGGAACTGATCCGCGGCAGGGAGCTTGGCGGCACTGATTTTGGACGCGTGATGAACGGAATTATCATCGTACTGATCAGGCTGGTTTATCCCGATTCTCCGGCTCTGCTTCCAGTGATGGATCTCCCTCAAACTTACAGTTATGCCAATATTATAAGAGAAGCCGAAAGGGGGAATTATATCCATCCGGCTGACAATTCTGTGGATTTTTTTGAATATGTCCTGCCTTTTCTGGCTATAAATGACAAAACTACGCCCGAAATTCTTGAAAGCTCGTTGGCTGATCTGAAAAAAGCAGCAGAATTGCGCCCTTCATCGGTATTGCCTCACTTTTTTCAGGGGTTGCTGTATGAGCGCGGTAAAAAATATGCGGAAGCCGACGCCGCGTACAGGCAAGCGCACTCAATTTCCAATGAATGTTACCCCGCTTTGGCGAATTCCGCCAGAATGAAAGGGCTTTTAGGCAGGAAAAATGAGGAAGCCGCGATTTTTTCCGAACTTTCGATACAATACCCGGACAGTCTGTTAATAAAACGTATGATTGCTATCACCTATTATGAAAATAAAGACTGGTCAAGGGCAGGACCGGCAGTTGATGAGATTTTACAGCGTGAGCCGCGCGACGGGGAATTTCTTTTGATGAAGGCGAGTCTCCTGATTGAACAGGGGCATTTCCCGCAGGCAAACGCGCCCCTTGATACCTACGCATCTATCAACGCCAATAACAGGCTCTACCTTTTTTTACGCGCCAGAGTACAAGCCGAAGGAAGCCGCAACAACGATTCCGCCCTCAATTATCTGCGCTCAATTATTCGCACAAATCCAAACGATGAAGAAGCGCTGATTTACGCCGCCAGACTGCTGATGGAATCCCAGCGTCCGGCGGATCAGACGGAGGGCAGGGAATATCTTGAACGGCTGAGGCAGTCGTCCGGTTCAAGTGTTGCGGTGCTAAGTTTAAGCCTGAGGGACGCTGTTCAGCGCGAAAGCTGGCAGGAAGCGCAGGGTTATTTGAACCGGATACTGGCTTCCCGCCGTACCGTGCAGGACATCACGGACGGATATTATATTGAGCGCGGGTTAAGAAATAACTCAAGGGCGCTTTCCTTCGCCCGCGAATTGTACGAAAAAGACACCGCCAACAACGAATATGCCGGCATTTATATTTCCGCGCTTGTAGATAACGGCAGAAGAGACGAAGCTTCAAGGTTGATCGAAAGCCGCCTTTCTTCCTCTTCGAGCGGAACAGACAAGAGCCGGATTTATTTCCTTCGCAGCCGTATCCAAAGCAACGAAGACGCCGTTTTGGGCGATCTTCGTTCCAGTCTTTTTGAAGACCCGCGAAACCTTGACGCCATTATCGCCATGTTTGAAATTTATCATCAGCGGAGGGAAGAACGCCGGGCGGTTTACTATTTGCGGCAGGGTCTTGCCATTTCCCCCGACAACCCGCGCCTTAAACGCTACGAAAAGGAATACTCGGCTTTGCTGGGCAGAAATTAGCCGGTATCCGTTTACAGTCTTGATTCTTTCAGGTTAATCAGTCCAAAATTAAGCATTGGAGAGGGTATGCTTTCACGCGGGGATTTTATTTTTACCATAGGTTATGACGGTCCTGTCGCCGTTGTTGACGGACATGCAAAAAAACGCTATTCGTCGCTTTCTACTGGGGAACTGGCGGAAAAGGGGATGTTCAGGGCGGCTTATTCCTCCGCAGTTTGGTCAAAAGACCCAAAAGAACTTGAAATTTTAATGGAAATCTACAAAAAAACCACAGGCGAACCTGTTCAGGAAGCCTCTTTACAGCGTCTTTTTGGGGTTTTCCCGGTCGAAGTCAACCGCTCAATAGTGCTTTAATCCCCTTGAATAACATCCTTTTTTTTGTTAATGTTCTTGTATTCTAAATTCATTAATAAGGATGTTACCAATGGATAATTTTATTTTACCGTTACTCATGGGCGGCGCTCAAAGCGGCGGCGAGGCGGCAACAGGACCAGCGGGTTTTTTAACCAGTATTATACCTTTTGTTTTGATAATCGGTATCTTCTATTTGCTTATAATCAGACCGCAGAATAAAAAACGGAAAGAAACCGAAAAAATGCTTTCCGCGCTTAAAAAAGGCGACAAAGTTATTACCATCGGCGGAATACACGGAACAGTTCAAAGCGTAAGAGAAACCACAGTAATCATCAAAGTTGATGATTCCACAAAGATTGAATTTTTGCGAAGCGCTGTTTCTAATATTGTAACTTCGTCAAAGGAAGAAAAGATCGAAGACAAGAGCGATGACGCATCCGGGTCCGGGGCATAGAGATGAGCAAAAGGTACAGATTTTTTATCATTCTTATTGTATTGGGCGTGTGCTTTTTGTTTCTGTGGCCTACTGTCCGCTGGTATCTTTTCATTCCCAGAGACAAGCAGGCGCTTGCGCTGGAATCCAGACAGCAGATTCAAATTTACGCGTCACAAACAGCGCAGTCGGATCTACAGCGGCTTATTGACGCCGCGCGAATGGGGGAAGCCGTTCCCGAAGGAATGGATTTTGTAACCGCCGCGGCGAAAAAGCTGTACAAAAATAACAAGCAGGCGTTTCCCGAAACATGGGACGCAAAAACAGTACTGGAAGCTTTCGCAAGCAAAAGAGAAGCGTTAGATGCAATTGAAACAAAATACCGCGATGAAGTTTTCGCGTTGAAAGACCTGCAAAAAAACGCCGTCAAGCTGGGTCTTGATCTTTCCGGCGGATTGAGCATTGTTCTGCAGGCGAACGTAGAATCGCTTGCGGCAAAATTGGGACGCTCACTTGGCGAAGAAGATCGCGTGGACGCGATGAACCGTGCTCTGGAAGTTCTGAACAGCCGTATCGACCGTTTTGGCTTGACAGAGCCTGTTATCCGCCGGCAGGGAATAGATCAAATTTATATTGAAATTCCCGGAACTGCCGACCCGGAACGGATCAACGATATTATAATGGGGAAGGGCAGTCTTGCCTTTCATCTTGAAGATGAAGAAGCGACGGCGGCGTTTTACAATTACTATCAGGCAAATCCTACAAACACATTTGACGCAAGCGGGAAGTTGATCAATCCTTCGATTGTTCCTTCTGATGTGATGGTTCTTGGAGTCTATATTAAAGACAAATACGGTCTTGACGAACAGGCGAAAAATTTCAACGGAAGTCTGCGGTATGTCGCCGTAAAAAAAGAAGTGGGGCTGGACGGCAACTACATTGAAGAAGCCAACGTTGAACGGAACAGCATGGACGGCAAGCCTCAGGTCATTTTTGGATTGAACAGCGAAGGCGGAGAAATTTTCTATCAGCTAACATCAAATAATATCGAAAGAAATCTGACAATAGTGCTTGATGACAAAGTAAAATCCATTGCGAGAATTTCGTCTTCTATCCGCGACAGAGGTTCAATTACCGGATTTGGCGCGGAAGAAGCGGAAAATATCGCGCTTGTTTTAAGAACGGCGGCTCTGCCTGTGGAACTGGAAGTTGCCAGCCAGCAGAGTATCGGCGCTTCGATGGGAGAGGACACAATCCGTCAGGGGCTTTACGCCCTGCTTGGCGGTGTTGCCGCAGTTTTGATATTCATGCTTGTTTACTACAAATCCGCGGGCATAAACGCGATTGTCGCCCAAATATTGAACTTTTACATTATGTTCAGCGTACTTTCCGCGCTTAACTTCACCTTAACCCTGCCCGCAATCGCCGGTTTCATTCTAACAATCGGCATGGCGGTAGACGCAAGCGTTATTATTTTTGAGCGCATGAAGGAAGAAATGCGTCTTGGCAAAACGCGCAGGGCGGTAGTAGAAGCCGGTTTTGACAAAGCGTTCTGGGCGATCATGGACTCCAACATCACTACCTTTATCGCCGCTCTGTTCCTTTCACAACTTGGTTCAGGACCAATCAAGGGCTTTGCGGTGAGTCTCGCAATCGGAGTATTTTCATCGGTCTTTACCGCCCTTTTCGTGTCGCGTTTAATTTTCGACTTTAGCACCGATGTTTTTCAAAGTAAGAGTCTTTCTGTCAGTTGGAGAACCCATATTAACAGCGAAGCTGTGAAGGGGGTCAACTGATGAAAAAGATGATACGCTTTTCAAGATTTTTTCTGCCCGCCGCGATTTTATCCGGCGCTATAATAATTTTTGGCGTTACCGGTTACCTGATAAAAGGTTTTACACTTGGCGTGGATTTTCAGGCGGGGCTTATGCAGGAAGTGCAGTTTGCCCCGACTGCGTTCAGTCTTCGCTGGTCGGGAATGACAAACGCGATTCTCTCCTTCGACAGAAATAATCTATTTATTGTTACTTCCGGCTCAGGCGTGGAGAGCAGAACATACGCGTTTCCGTTTGCCGAGTATGATACAATCGGCTCACTTGTCGGGGCAATGACACAGCAATTGGAAGAGCTGGAAGTTTCAACCGCCGCGCCTTCCAATGTAAGTTCCCAGTGGCTTCTTTTCAGCTCACAGGGCAATCCCTACCTGAGCGACGAAATTCCGTTTATTGTGCACTATCTTGACCCGCAAAGCGCGCCGATAGATATTGGCGAAATACGTTCCGCAATAGCCGGCATAGGACAGGGCGTTTCGGTTCAAAACGTCGGCTCTCCTCAGGAGCGCCATTTTATGATCCGCATCGAAGATGAGGAAGAGGGCAGGGTTAAATCCGAGCAAATTACCCAGATTTTGGAATCTTATTTTGGAAACGGCGAAGTAGCGGTTCTGCGTTCCGATTATGTAGGCTCACGTTTTTCCAAAGATTTAACCGATCAGGCGGGCGTTCTTACGGCTCTTACGTTGCTGTTAATTCTTATTTACGCTTCAATCCGCTTTAAACCGCAATATGCCGTTGGAGCGGTTATAGCTATCATTCACGACGGCATTGTCATTGTCGCGTTTATTGTCTGGACTCAGATGGAATTTACCACCAGCACCATTGCGGCGATTCTTACCATACTCGGTTATTCAATTAACAACACAATCGTTCTGTTTGACCGCATAAGGGAATCAAGGCGTATTTATCCTGACAGTTCATTTCTTGATGTGTTGGATATTTCATTAAACGGCGTACTTAGCCGTACCATTATTACAACATTAACGACTATGCTTGCTGTATTGTCTTTGTTCATCTTTACGACAGGTTCGATGAAAGATTTTGCCCTCGCGCTTCTGGTCGGTATGACTTCGGGCGTTTACACGACGCTTTTCATCGCTTCCGCCATTGTGTACTTCTGGGAAATTCAAAAGGTTAAAAGAGAGAAAAAGAAATCGGCGGCGGTATTGGCGGCATAGTAGATGGTATCCTGATACTTTTTTATGAAGGTAATACGCGCGAAAGTTTTGGGATTCTGCATGGGGGTGCGCCGCGCTGTTGATCTTGCGTCAGCCGAAGCCGGGCGCGCGGGCGGACAGAGTGTTTATACGCTCGGTCCGCTTATCCATAATCCTGATGTTTTAGCCGATCTTGAAAGCCGAGGAGTGAAAGCCGTTGACGAACCGCCCTCCGCAGACGGCGCTGTCAACAGCGGCGTTCTTATTATCCGCGCACATGGAATCAGTCCCGATATTGAAAAAAAATTGCGTAACGGCGGTTTCCGCGTTGTTGACGCGACCTGTCCCAAAGTTAAAGCAAGCCAGTTAAAAGCCAAAGAACTCGCGGATGCCGGTTACTGCCTCTTTCTTGCCGGAGAAGCCGAACACGCCGAGATAGCCGGAATTTCCGGTTATGCGAAAGACGCTCCTTTTTGCGCCGTAGTCGGCGGCGCGGAAGAAGCCGAAAAAGCGGCTATGGGGCTTTTGGACGCGGGAAAAGACGTAAAAACCGCCCTTTTGGGACAGACCACCATTTCCCCTGAAGAATACGAGATTATAGGCGCGGCTGTTAAAAAACACTTCCCCAATCTTGAAGTGATTGATACCATCTGCGCCGCCGCCGCCGACCGCCAGCATGCGTTACGCGAACTTTTACATCAAGCCGACGCGGTGATAATAGCCGGCGGCGAAAAATCCGCGAATACCCGCCGCCTGCTGTCAGCCGCGCAGGAGAGCGGCAAACCATGCGCTCTCGTGGAAAAAGCCTCAAAAATACCGCCTGTTTTTCGCTCTTACGGCGTTGTCGGCATAAGCGCCGGCGCGTCTACGCCTGATTCGGTTATTGATGAGATTGAGCGGGAATTGATGAAAAACTTTTAACGGACTATTATGGTATAATTGTTGTAATGAAACAAAGAATATGTTTTTTATTTATTCCTCTTACAGTTGTTTTCTTGGTGATAATACTGTCGGATTATTTTGCAATCTTTATTAATTTTAATGATTTAGCCGACAAATATCCTATTAAATTTTTTGTAATATATTGGGCATTGCATTTATTTCGTTTGGTTTATTGTATTTCCTATATTGGAATTTTATTGTTAGGATTTAATAAAATATTATTAAAATTAAATAATCTTTTTAAATTTTCAATTTTGTTCTTTCTTACAATTATCTTTTTTGGAATAATGGTTTCCGATTGGCCTGACCGTTATCTCGGCGACGATAATGCTTTTGATCACCAAATTTTCGGGGATTTTTTTTGGTATTTTCAGTGGCATGAATGGGATTGGATTCGTCTGTCTTACAGTATTTTTTACGCTGTATTTTTATTATTAATATTCAATATAAAAATACTAAAATTATCCAACAAGATGATTTTTTCTATAATTTCATTGGCGGGCATTTCAAATATTATCTGGATCATCGAAGTTTTATTGAGAGGGTGGAGAGGGTTATACTGGCTGGAGTATATCCACATTGCGCCGTTTATCATAGGAATATTATTCTTCTGCTGGCTGATAATAATTAACAAAATGTATAAAACAAAAAAATATGCTGTTGATATTCTCTTTTATGGAATTTTATATGTTTTATTTTTGCTTGTATTTATAAAATTATTTAATTTAATGTTTAGTCATGTATACGCCCGCTATGGTTTAAGATATTCATTCTCAAAATATTGGAAACATTACATTCTTATAATAATGCTGCAAATGTGTATAATATTTATTATTAACAGCGTAATAGCAAGATATGAAAAAGTTGTAATGTGTAAAAAAATTATCTGCCTTAATTTGTTTTCGACGGTTATAATACCGATTTATACATTTTTATCGTCATTTATTATATTAAACAGTAATATCAGCAACATGATAGGCGAATTAACATTTCTAAGCGGATTAACATTTTTCGGGATAAATGCGTCTTATTTTGATCCGGTAGATTGGTTAAAACTTGGGAGTATTATTTTTGGGTCAATAATATATGAATGTTTATATATCGCATACCTGAAACAAAATAAATTAATGGAACCTCTAAAAACCTGATATTTAGGACATATTATTGGGGGCGCTTTATTTGTACCCAATTTCGCCCAGCGCTTTTTCCGCTTCGGTAATTTCATCGTAGGGCATTATTTTGTCAGCGTAGATTATCGAGTTTTCGTGACCTTTGCCCAATAAGAGAACAAGGTCTCCGCTTACAGCCAGACTCAGGGCTTTGCGAATGGCGGCGGGACGGTCGGGTATCAGGAATAGATTTTCATCGCGCTTAAAGACGGCATCGTCTTTGTCCGACGATTTCCATGCCGTCTCACAGCCTTTGGCGATTTCTTCCAGAATAGACATCGGGTCTTCGCCGCGCGGGTCTTCGTCTGTAATTACTATAATATCCGAATAGGTCGCGGCGATTTTTCCCTGCTCGGCTCTTTTTTGCGTGTCTCTTTCGCCGGGAGAACCAAAAACGCTGATAATTTTGCCGCCTGTTTTTTTAAGACGGAAACGCAAAGGCGGGAAAATTGTTCTGAAAGAAGAAGGCGTATGCGCGTAATCCACAACAACTTCAAAAGGCTGACCCTTATCAATACTTGTCATTCTTCCTTTTACAGATTTTAATTTGTTGACAAAGGGCGTAACTTCATGTATCGGCGTATTCAAAAGATGAGAAACCGTGAGAATAGCCGCCATTACATTGCCCGCGTTATATGCGCCGGGAAGTTTGTCTCTGAAATCAATTCGTTCATTCAAAGCGGGTATATTAATTCCGTACCAGTTGCCCCATGCGCTGCTTTCAATAGTTTCCAATATTATATCCGCGTCCATTCCCGCCGCGCTGTATTTATAGGTTTTGCATTTAGCGGCATCGGCGAAAAATTTAAAACTTTTATCGTCCGCGTTGACTATGCCGAATGGCTTAAAATCGGCGGATACATCTGATGGCACATAACGGGTAAGAGCGCGGAAAAGATTTGCCTTGTCGTCCCTGTACTGTTCCCATGTTCCGTGAAATTCAAGATGTTCATGGGTTACGTTTGTAAGAACGCTGGAACAGAAATTAACGTCTCCCAAACGGTTTGTTTTTTTTGAAAGTCCGTGTGAACTTGCCTCTACAACCGCGTATTTACAGCCGTTATTCGCCATTTCCCAAAGATGCCGCTGAACAACAGGCGCTTCCGGCGTTGTCTGATGTTCGTTGTTCCACGTAACGTCGGAGCCCATGCAAAGCTGGACGGTGGAGAAAAAGCCCGCTTTCATTCCCATCAGGGTAAGAAGCTGCCAGATAAGGTAAACAGTAGTGCTCTTGCCCTCTGTTCCGGTAACGCCTGTTACAAGCATACGCTGAGAGGGAAAATTATAAAACGCCGCCGAAACCGGAGACATGGAAAAACGCGAATTTTTCACCCTAAGAAAAACGGCGGAAGGAGATTTTTTAACGCTTTCCCTTTCATAAACTACAGCCGCTGCTCCCCTTGAAACGGCGTCGTCAATAAACATACTGCCGTCTGTGTGCAATCCCGGCAGAGCGAAAAAAAGGTTGCCAGGTTTTATTTTTCGTGAATTGAATTCCAACCCTGTAATCAGCGGATCGGCATTTCCGTTTCTTTCAATAAACCCGGCTTTTTCGGCGGTTTCAGGCGTAAAAAATTCTGACAGACGGCGTTTCATGATTACGTAAATTTACTCCTCTCCAAAAACAACAGCGGTAAAAGTAAACAGTTCCGCGTCCGGCGCTTCCCATGAACCCGGAGGAAGTCCGGCTTTGACGCAGATATATTCCAGATACTCGTCAAGATTCCAACCCTGTTCCACCGGAACCTGCGGAAGCAAAACTCCCGATCTTCCGCCCCTTCTTATATACAGCCCGTGAACGCCGACTTTTACCTGTCGTGGATTATTGCATGGCGACATCGGAGAAAGAGCGGAAATTTCAATATGACAGCGGGGAAGTTCATCTGGTCTTAGCGACGGAAATCGCGGGTCGCCAAAAGCGGCTTCCTTTGCCATCGTGCGGACAGTTTCTATCAGCGGCAGATTGGCTGTCATTCTGCCGATACACCCGCGCAAATTGCGCCCTGAAGCGTTTGTTATATGAAGGGTTACGAAAGCGCCGCAGGGAGTATTCAACGCGGAATCCGCCTCTTTGGAAAAATCAGAATACGCGGGCTTGCGCCTTTCCAATTCCGAGGCGATACTTTCCCGCGCCTGAGACAGCAAAATTTTTTGTTCTTCCGCGCTGATGTTGAATTCCATTATTCACATTATACTACCAAAACTTTTGAATTTGCCAGTTCCCCACGTCTATAACTGTGATTTTTCTACAATGGTAATGTTTTTTTTACGAATTTCAGATAAAATTGACAGCGGTATGGAAAACGGCAGAGTATCCAAAGTTGTAAAAATCGGCGGTTTTTCTCATGTCCGCCCTGTCGAAATTGGAGGCGGTTTTCCTGTGGTTATTCAGACCATGTGGAAGGACAGCCTTTCCCCGTCCGATCTTGATGACGCGGTTTTACGAATTGAAGCTCTTGGTTCGATGGGCTGCGGTCTTTTGCGCTTTGCCGTGCCGGACATTCAATCCGCCGAAACAGTGGGACGGCTTTCCGAAATGGTATCCATGCCCATTGCCGCCGACATTCATTTTGATTACAAAATAGCCCTTCGATGCATGGATTTTCCGGTTGCGAAAATCAGGATAAATCCGGGAAATATCGGCGGGAAGGACAAAGTTTTCGCCGTTCTTGAAAAAGCAGCCGCCGGGAATATTCCTGTCCGTATCGGGGTAAACGCGGGCAGTCTGCCGCAGGACCTTCGCAGGAGTCTGGACGAGGGTATGGACGCCGCCGAAGCGCTTGTTCAGGCGGCTCAAAGAGAAATGGCTTTTTTTGAGGAATTTGGCTTTACCGACTATCTTGTATCGATGAAAGCCAGCGGAATTGCCGATACTATAAAGGCGAACAGAATTCTTGGCGAAAGGACAGACGCCCCCCTTCATGTGGGAGTTACCGAGGCGGGTCCCCTGACAGCCGGAGTAGCCAGAAATACGGCGGCTCTTTTAACGCTCTTAACGGAAGGTATCGGCGATACAATCAGGGTTTCCCTTTCCGATACTATGGAAAACGAGGTTATCGCCGGAAGGGAGATAATTGCGGCAGCCGCCGAACTTGCGCCCGAAAACGCGAGGTTGAAAAAGAGAGGCGTGCGGATTGTGTCCTGTCCCCGATGCGGCAGGCATAGTTTTGACAGTTGCGGTTTTACAACGCGCTGGACGCGCAAGCTGTACGCGCTGGACAAGGATATTACTGTGGCTGTGATGGGCTGCGAGGTGAACGGTCCGGGAGAGGCAAAACACGCCGATCTTGGCATTACGGGAGCGGGAGACAGGGTTTTGATTTTTAAGCGCGATAAAGTGATAAGGACGATTGACGCGCGCGAAGCGGATACTGTTTTTGAAGAGGAACTTGAAAAATTATGAAAGGTTATAAATTATTATTTTTACTGTTAATTTTCGCGGCTCCGGTTTTTGCGCAGCCGGTGGCTCAGCCGTGGTGGCTTTCTTTGGAACAGGGAAAACATAAATTCCGCAGTGGGGATTACGGCGGCGCTTTGCTGTCATTTGAGGACGCGCGGCGCGACAGGCGGGCGATGTATGAACAGCTTGAGCGCGATTTTATTCACCTTCTTTCAGTCGGCGAAGTGCGGCGTATCGGCGACGCCCTTGACTGGGTGGAACGCTACTCTTACGAACGGAACTATATAGCCGCCAGCGCCGCGTTGAGGGAACTTTACTATCGTATTCCCAAAACAAGCCTTAACAATTCAGCTAACGCGGCGCTTGAAGCATTTGACAAATTGAAAAATTATCCTGAAGCGGAGTATTGGATAGGCGAAGTTTACAGGGTTGAAGGCGAATTATCACTGGCGTTGTCGCAGTTTAGAAAAGCGTATGCCGTGCGCGAATTATTTGAAGATACCGGTTTTGGTACGGAACTTCAGTATAAAATCTCAAGCGTACTACTGACCAGACAGGAATACAACGAGATGATAAGAGTATTACAGTCGATTATCAACGACTACGATACTCTTTGGATAAATGCCGCCAAAGCTGAAACAAGCCGTATGGAAGTTGTAAATGCAGACAGTGAGGGGAAGGATACTTCGTCCATTCCGTATGCGCAGGCTTCAGCTTCATTCGCGAGTCTGGCTATGACAAGAACGCTGGAAACCGAAGGCGTTGGACGCTTTATGGAACTGTACCGTTACAACAACAGAACAGTGGAACAGGCGCACAGGCGTCTTGGTTTTTATTACGCCGTTTCCGGTCGTCCGTCCGCACAACAGCATCTTATGTTTTCGTTTCTGATTCAAAACACAACAATCATCGAAGAAATAATGCGGCGGCGGCGTGATTTCAGATTGACCGATCCCGAAGGCAAACGTGACAGCAGAATACAGGAACTTTTGGTTCTTATGGAAGAAGTTAAAAAAAGTCCCATTCTATTGTCGTACATTGAAGAAACAGAATATTACAAGACCGTCTATTATCTTGGCTCAAGCCTGTACAGGAACGGCAAGACATCAGTTGCGCGCGACTTCTGGAATTTTCTTGCTTCTCAGCCTCAGGCAGGGGAGTGGTACAATCGCGCGCTTGGACAACTTCGCAATCCGCACCTTGATGCTGTTGTTGAAATGCCGTAAGTAAACCGCAAATTCCCCTGTCGGGCAACCCGGATTTGAACCGGGGACCCCAAGTCCCCCAGACTTGTACGCTAAACCAACTGCGCTATTGCCCGGCAGGGGAATCTGTCATGCCAGATTGAAACAATAGCATAAATAGATATTTTTTGTCAATGATAGTGTCAAATGCCCAGCCGGTTGGACTTGACCTCATGGCGGAGCCGTTGCCCCAACTTTCGTAAGGCTTGCTATTCCCGCCAGCCCATTTCATCAAAAAAATATTCCGTTGCTTCCCATAAAGCGGAAAGCGCCAGTAATACATTTTCAACAAA
>JAISSH010000005.1 GCA_031273265.1 Treponema sp. | reverse complement strand
CGCCTGAGCGGTGCGGCTGTTCGCGGCAGTGGCTATCTTCATGCCGATAAAACCGGAAAGCCCCGAAAAGAAACCGCCCGTGATAAACGCGAACGGCACAAACGGAGTTAACAGTTTGGCGAACGCCATTATATTCAGCACAACAAACATAACGATAAAAAACATCGCTACGCCGGTATACTGCCGCTTCAGGTAGGCGTTTGCGCCCTTACGCACCGATTGGGCAATGCGCTTCATCACATCGTTGCCCTCTGAAAACTTGTAAATCTTTCGAGCCTGAAACAAAGCAAAAACAAGCGCCAAAGTCGCCCCGACAGGAGCAAGAAAAAACAAATGTTCTGTAGTCATACGGAAACTCCTTTTTTCATAATCTTCATGCTCGTCATGGGTAGAGCTTTATTTTATTATACAGGGAGCGACTTGTCAAACCTCCGAAAACCCGCGCCTGCACAAATGGGCATTTTTTTCAATTTTTCTCTTGCAAAAAAAATTGGTTATGGGTTATAATTGGCTTCTGTCTACTTTGGTGAATTCCGTTGTTTTTAAATACAGGTGCATATCCTGTGGATAAATTATGGAAAAATCCGGGCTGGGTTTCCGGGGAAAAAGGAGGGGCAAGAGCGCTCTGGGCGTATTTATGGAATCTGAGTTAATTCCTTACCAGATAAAGAGTTAGCTTGATTCTACTGTTCAGATATTAAGTAGAAAGTGCAAAAAAACGAAGAAAATTTACTTGAAAGATAAAGCTATCAGGATTATCCTTGTGGATAATGTGTTGATAAATATGATAAAAGGGCTATAAAATGGCTGATTTGGATTACGAGGGTTTCTGGAATGAGACCCTCATCCAACTGCGGAACGACCTAGGGGAGGAGGAGTTCAGCGGCTGGTTTTCGGACTTAAAATATCTACGATCTCATAATAACGAGAAAACTGGGGAAAATGCCATAATTATAGGAACTCCTTCCGCCTTTCACCGCGATAAGGTAGCGTCCCGTTATAAAACCGTTATAAATTCAAAGTTGAAGGAGCTGGCTGGCAAGGAAATTGCCCTTGAATTTGAAATAATCGGAAAATCGGCAAAAAAAGATCCCCATCCGCCCAAAACTACCGAAAAAAATGACGAATCAGCCGTCGCAGAGACGCCTGAAACGCAAAAACCGAAGAAAAAAAGAGAGAAACACCCCCAAATGCGGGACGATTTCATTTTTGACAGGTATGTAATCGGTGAAAATAACGGTTTCGCGGCAAACGCAGCTATCGCTATCAGCAAAAACCCCGGAAAGAACTACAATCCTTTCCTAATTTACGGCGGTGTCGGGCTGGGAAAGACCCATTTAATGCAGGCAATAGGCAACCATATACATGATAATACCGAAAACAAGGTTATTTACACCACTTCCGAAAATTTCCTGAATGAATATGTTCAGGCTATTCAAGACGGAAAAATGAACATTTTCAAGAACAAGTTCCGGTACACGGACGTTCTTTTAATTGACGACATTCAGTTTTTTCAGAACAAAGACAGGGTTCAGGAGGAGCTTTTTCACACTTTCAACGCCATCTACGAAGCAAAAAAACAGCTCGTCTTTACCTGCGACCGCCCCGCCACAGAGCTGAAAAAGCTCGATGAAAGGCTAAGGTCGCGCTTTGAACTTGGTCTGAAAGTGGATTTACAGCCTCCCCGCTATGAGGAACGCTGCGCCATTCTCAGGGCGACGGCGGAAAGCAGAAACGTAGTAATTCCCAATGAGATAATCGATCTGGTAGCTCAAAATATTTCTTCCAACGTCCGCGACCTGATTTCCGCGCTGAACACCCTCATCGCTTACACAGAGCTTATGGGAAAGCCTATAACTATGGAAATTGCCCAACAGCGACTTAAAAGCGTATTTTACGCCCCACGGCAGGCAAATCTTTCAATGGATAATATAATCCGGGTCGTCGCGGAGTATTTTTCCTTTACCCCGAACGACCTGAAGGGCAAAAAAAAGTCTCAAAATATCGTTTTTCCCCGTCAGCTTGCCATGTACATTGGCAGGGAAATGACGGATTATTCAACCACAGAGCTTGGACAGGAATTTGGAGGGCGCGATCACACCACCGTCATGCATTCTATCGAAAAAATAAAGGGCAAACTTCTCACTGACCCTACGCTGGAATCTACTATTGACAAATTAAGGCAATCTATTAAAGAATTCAGTGCAAAATTCTGAAAAAGGTGTTAAAATAATGTGGAAAATTAGCACCTTGTTGAAAATGTGGGTAAAATGGGATAATTGTCCATGTGATTCTGGAAAAATAAGTGTAGAGGGGATATGAAAATAAGTGAGTTTTCCACATTTACAATTGCTTATTATTACTGTTATTAATTATATATATATAATACAATAAAAAGGAGAAACAAAAATATGAAATTTATATGCAATAAAGAAGTACTTCTAAAGGAAATTGCAATAGCTCAGGAAATAATTGCTTCAAAAAACGCTATTTCAATATTATCAAATATTTATCTTGAGGCAAATAACAACAGCTTAACAATTAAAGCCACAGATATGAAGGTGAATTTTCAAACTGAAGTTCCGGTTAATGTTATTGAATCGGGATCAACCACTGTATATGGAGATAAATTTTTTGGGATTATAAGTTCTTTTCCTCACAGTGAAATTGAATTTTCACAAAAAGATATTACCGCTGTTATTAAACCTACTACATTAAAAAAACCAGAATATAAACTGAAAATAATAGCCTCTGATAAATACCCTGAATTTCCTGTATCATCTTCGTCTTTTTTTGATATTCCAATCAAAGATTTTAAAGAGATGATACAGCAAAGCGTTTTTGCGGTATCTGATGATGAAACCCGCTATTTTATGAACGGCGTATTTCTTGAAAAAAGTGAAAACAAACTGAACATGGTGGCAACAGACGGCAGACGTTTGGCTTTTATCAGCAAGTCAGCTGGAAAAGACGTAAATGATTTTGCGGGAATAATTATCCCTCCCAAGATTTTAAACACAATTGTAAAAAGGTCGGGAGATGAAGGTCTTATCAGTATTTCAGTTAACGATAAATCAATATTTATAAAATTTGCGTCTTACAAATTTTCTTCGGTTTTGATAGAGGGAAGTTTCCCAAATTACAGAAAAGTTATTCCGGAAAATCAGGAATTTTCGTTGTCGGTGAAAAGGTCGGAAATGCTGGATGCGCTTCATCGTGTTTCGCTCATGGTTGAAAAAAAGTCGCACAGAATTTTTCTGGGTTTGTCCTCTGGAAAAATGGCGGTTTATTCCGAAGAAAGCGAAATGGGAACAGTGGAAGATGAAATTCCTTGCCAGTACGATGGAGAAGATATTACTATCGCGCTGAATTACCGCTACATGGAAGAACCATTCAGAATAATGACAGATGACGAAATCCGAATCCGTTTCAGCGGCGCGACAAAGGCGATAACCATTGAACCTGTCCCGGAAAAAGACTTTTTCCATATCGTAATGCCAATGCAGTCTTGAGTAATGTTATTCTCTTCTCTGCGGACTGCGGCTTTCAGAAATCTTGCTGATACGGAAACATTCACAGGCGCGAAAGATGTTTTCCTTATCGGCGAAAACGGTCAGGGAAAAACAAATTTTCTGGAAGCCCTGTATTTTTGCGCCTACGCTTCGTCTTTTCGCACAGTCCGCGACAGCGAATTAGCGCGTAACGGAGAGAAAGATTTTTCCGCAGAAGTAAAAATAGCGCAGTCCGCAAATGACGAAATACTCGTTAAATTTGAAAAAGGAAAAAAGTCCGTTTTTATAAACGGCAAACGCGCCGAAGACCGCAAAGATCTGCTTTCAATCGCTCCTACAATCGTTTTCTGCCACGAAGACATGGAATTTGTAAGCGGAAGCCCCGAACGGCGGCGTTGGTTCTTCGATCAAACTTTGAGCCTTTACGACCCTGTCTATCTTGAGGATCTGCGCCGTTTCCGCCGAGTCTTAAAAACACGTAACACGTTACTGCGCGATTTCGCCCAGCGCAAACTTGACGGCAGTCCTGAGCCGGTATTAGACGCCCTCGATCCGCAATTTGCCATGTACGGACAAAAATTGATGGAAAAGCGGGAAACCGCAGCGGCGCAGTTCTCCGGCGTTTTTGGTCTGCTTTACGAAGAAGTTTCCGGCATAGCGGGAATTAATGTGCAGTATATCCAGTCATGGAAGGGTGAAGACGACGCGCTTACCCAACTGCGGGAAAAACGCGCCGCAGACATGGCGGCGGGTCTTTCGCTTTGCGGACCGCACCGCGACCGCTATGTATTTGCACATAACGGAATGGAATTCGCGGGGAAAGCCTCCACCGGACAGCGGCGGCTTTTGGCACTGCTTCTCCGCGCGGCGCAGGCAAAACGTTTTTCCCAAATGACGGGACTTAACCCCGTCCTATTACTCGACGATGTCCTTCTGGAAATGGACGGCGAAAAACGCCGCAGGTTTCTCTCGGTAATGCCCGGCTACGATCAGGCTTTTTATACTTTTCTTCCCGAAGAGCCGTATAAACGCTACAGCAAAGAAGATACGTTAATATACAACGTAAACGCCGGACGATTGACTCCCGAACTAAAAACTGTGGTATGATTTTGAAATGAAAACAGCGGGAGACATTCTTTCAGAACTCTTTGACGAGCGTTTTATGAAAAAAGCTCAAGGGTTTTCAAAGCTTTTTGATTCCTGGGCGGACATAACCGCGAAAAACGGAATTCCCGCAGCCTCGGATCATTCCCGAATCAGGGAATTGGACAGGGGTATTCTGATTGTCGAAACGGATCATCCGGGCTGG
>JAISSH010000040.1 GCA_031273265.1 Treponema sp. | reverse complement strand
AGAGGGCGCGACGGTCTTCCCCGCGAGTGGATAAAAATGATGAAGGACTGCATGAAGACGATTGGGCAGTCGATGTCATGCCACCGTATGTTGATGGACTACTCAAACAATTTTTACTTCCCCGCGCTTAAAAATTATCGCCGTTTCAGCAAGGACGACTACGCCGAAGCCAAGTCCCTTGCCGCTTACTTTGGCAAACTGCATGGTTCGTGGGCTAACCTTAAAATCATCAAAATTGAATCTAACGCCAAGCCGGTGATGCAAAGAGGCGACATGCTGACTGTTACCGCTTATCTGGATTTGGGCAGTATTATGCCTGAAGAACTGCAGGTTGAACTTTACCACGGCACGGTGTCGAGCCAGACCAACGAAATTGCCAACGCAGGCAAAACCGAGATGAAGTGGCTCAAGAACGAAGGCGGTCTTAACCTGTACCAGATTCGCGTTGAATGTATGGATACCGGTCTGCAGGGTCACACGGTGCG
Source organism: Treponema sp. (assembly GCA_031273265.1). Lineage (GTDB taxonomy): Bacteria > Spirochaetota > Spirochaetia > Treponematales > Breznakiellaceae > WQXQ01. The sequence continues at coordinate 3,294 of JAISSH010000040.1, read as the reverse complement.
TATCATGCCGAAACACGACGCGCTGATTCATCCGTACCGCAGTGGTTATATAAAGTGGGCGTGAGGTAAATAACGGCAGTATCCCAGATAACCTGCCTAACAAATTAAAACAGGGAGTATTTTTTAAAATGAACACATCTTCTAAACCGTCAGTCAAAGCTGGCTTATCCTCATTCAAGTACCTTGACGTTATCTCGTCATTATTTGTAACTGTTCTGGTTGTCAGCAATATCGCGTCTTCGGCGAAAATTGTCGATCTTGGGGTTTCGCTTTTTTCTGTTCAACTGGCTTTTGACGGCGGGACGCTGTTGTTTCCGCTTGCCTATGTGCTGGGGGATGTACTCACCGAGGTTTACGGTTTTAAGACGACGCGCCGTGTTATCTGGACGGGGTTTGCCGCGCTGGTTCTTACCGCGCTGGTTTTTCTTGCGCTGGGGGCTCTGCCGCCGGAGGCTTTTTGGGAAGCGGAAACAGGCGGGGACGCTGCCTACAACGCTATTCTGGGCGGGATAAGCTACGGCGGCATTGTGCTTGCAAGCCTGTCCGCCTACCTTGCGGGGGAATTTTCCAACGCGGCGGTTCTTTCAAAGCTGAAAGTGAAAATGAAGGGACGCCTGCTTTTTGTGCGGACAATCGGTTCAACGCTTGTCGGCGAATTGCTGGATACGCTCATTTTTGTGCTGATAGCGAGCGCCGCCGGAGTTTTTGGGTGGGAGATTTTTTGGAGTCTTGTAATAACGAATTATATTCTGAAATGCGGAATTGAAGCCCTGATGACCCCTTTTACCTACTGGGCGGCGCGGTTTTTAAAACGAAAAGAGGGGATTGACGTTTACGATACATAGCTCAAATATATGAATTTTTTAGTTTCTCTGGTAATGCTTTTGTTGATTTTCCCGGCTTGACGTTTTTTTCATTTTTCTATAAAATGATAATCGGCAAGTCGGTTGTATATACTGATCGACTGCCAAAGGAGAAGAAGAAATGAAAAAATTATTGTTAGTTTTTGCCCTTGTCGCTATTTTGGCGACAGGCACGGCGTTTGCCGATCATCCCGATGGTTTTGGCATTGGCGCACAGTTCGGCGGCGTTAGCGGTTGGAGTAATTTTGGTTTTGGCTATGGCGTGGCATTGTCCTTAAAAATTCCCAGTGTACCGATTTTCTGGACTTTTGACTTTAACGGATTCGGCGGCTACTTGTGGATGGTAGTTTCCGGTGACGTGTATCTTATTGATGCTCAGATAACTGGTCCTCTGCACTGGTATTTGGGTCCCGGTCTTTACGTAGACCTTGGTTTGGGCAGTCCTTTTGGTCTTGGAGTCGGCGGACGGCTTCCTATTGGTCTGAGCATTCAGCCTATTGAATTACTGGAAATCTATTTGCAGATAGTTCCAAGTATTGGTGTGCACATTATTCCCTCACCGGTGGGACTCGGCGGCGGCATTGGCGGCAACTTAGGTATCCGTCTCTGGTTCTAAAAGACAATTCCAAAATAAAAACCGGCGTTCGTCGAACCGCCGGTTTTTTTTGCTTTAAAATCGGGTCGTTCCGCCAAGTATTTCATATAACCTTTCAAGGTCTTCCATTGAATAGTATTCAATTAAAATTCGACCTTTGTTTAAGTCGCCGTCTATTACTACTTTGGTTCCCAATTTGCCGATAAATTTTTCTTCCATGGCGTCTACTTCCGGCGGACGCTCTTTTCCCTTTGCGCCTGCGGTTTTCTCTTTCTCAGGTTTTTTGTCGTTTGCCGCCGCCGCCCGCTTTTCGGCTTCCCGAACCGAGACATCGCCTGAGAGTATTTCGTGGAACAATTTTTCGCGCGGCATTGAATCGGTTACGGAGAGAAGCGCCCTCGCGTGACCGGAGCTGACCTTGCCCTCTTCAATGCTTTTTTGAATTTCCACCGGAAGTTTTAAAAGCCGCAGGGCGTTTGCGACTGTCGAGCGGTTTTTCCCCACCCGCGCGGCAAGCTCGTCCTGGGAAAGACCGGAAAAGTCCATTAGGTTTTTATAAGCGGCGGCTTCTTCAATCGGGTTCAAGTCACTGCGTTGGATATTTTCAATCAGGGAAATTTCCATCCGCTTCTGGTCTGTGTAGTCGCGGACTATTACCGGGACTGTCTCAAGTCCGGCAAGTTTTGCGGCGCGCGTTCTGCGTTCGCCCGCGATTATTATGTAAGTGCCGTCTCCGGCGTTTGCCGCGATGATTGGCTGGATAATGCCGTAAGTTTTAATCGAGTCCGCCAATTCCTGCAGTTCCGTTTCGTCAAAATTTTTCCGGGGCTGTCCGGGATTGGGAACAAGTTTTTCAATATCCAACTGAACAACATCATGCGTTTTGTTGTATATGGGACGAAGCGAAGGCGGTACAATATTTTCGGCTTCTTCCTCCGCCGATGAAATCTGCTGATCTTCATCGTTGTTGTCGAGCAGGGCATCCAGCCCTTTTCCAAGACCAATTCTACGCGCCATTTTTTCCTCCGTTGTTTTCGCGGTAAATCATTTCCTGAGCGAGAGCGTGGTACGCCCTTGCCCCCGGACATTGCTTGTCGTAAAGTGAAATCGGCATCCCGTAAGACGGCGCTTCCGAGAGCCGGATATTACGTGGAATGATGGTATTAAAAACCGTTTCTTTATAGATCGCGCTGACGTGTTTTATCACGTCATTGGCAAGGCGGGTTCTTGGGTCGTACATTGTAAAAAAAATGCCGCCGATTTTCAGAGACGGATTTAAATCTTTTTGAATGAGTTTTGTCGTGTGCAAAAGTTGTTTGAGCCCTTCCATAGCGAAATATTCGCACTGCATGGGGATAAGCACCAGATCGGCGGCGGCAAGCCCATTCATTGTAAGCTGACCGAGGCTGGGAGGACAGTCAATCAAAATGTAATCGTAATTGTCCCTGATTGGGGCAATGGCTTTTTTCAGAAAAAAGTGCCGTTCCTTTTGATCGATTAGCTCCACCGCCGCGCCGGAAAGATCCAGACTGGCGGGAATTACATTAAGGTTTGTGATAGAAGTTTTTCTTGTCGCCTGTTCCATAGATGCGGCGCCGGACAGCAGTTCGTAAATACCGGGCTTGGGATTGTTGATTCCAACGCCGCTTGAAAGGTTTCCCTGAGCGTCAAAATCCACCAAAAGCACGCTCTTCCCGGCGTCAGCCAGAAACGCGCCGAGGTTTATTGCCGAGGTGGTTTTGCCGACGCCGCCCTTTTGGTTTACAAAGACACAAATCGCTCCCATGGCGTTAGTTTAGCAAATGAGCCATAGTCAAGCAATAGCGCGTTAATTTA
>JAISSH010000111.1 GCA_031273265.1 Treponema sp. | reverse complement strand
AGTTTAAATTCGGTATAAAGCATACTCAATACCTCCGTCCCATGCAGGCTAATAAACTCCTTCAGTATATCATGCTTTTCACAGTATTTAACAGCCTCTTTTACCCCTTTTTCTCGGCTGCCGAGTTCTTTTTCAAATACCCTCGCTTTTTCTACGAACGCGCTGTACTCGGACAGTTTTTTACAGCGTTCGGCTATTTCCCTGTTACGCCCCTCGTTGATGTTTATTACTTTTACCACAAGTTCCAGAGCGGGAAAGTCCTTTTCAGGGAGACCAAGACTTTTCAGTTTCTCAAAAGCGTCGGACAGGCGTAAAATTTGTTCGTCGGGGTATGGGGCAGTCCCGTTGTATAGTACGAAAAACTCAGGTCGGGGGATTGAAAGTTCTTTGCTTGAGTAGATGTTTTTCCCTTCGACTATCTTTTCATACACGCGGGCTATGTACATCAAGAGGCGTAACGCCATGTTCGGGTTGACGGTACTCTGATGTTCTATCAGCACAACCAGTTTACCGTCTATCTCGAAAGAGATGTCGTTGATTAAATCCATAAACAGCACGTCTTCGAGTGTGTTAATGGAAACCGGCGCGTCCGGCGGAAGCGAGACTCCTTCCAGTGCGCAATAGAGTTCCCGCAACAGAGCGGGGTCGCTGAACAGCATAGTAAACACACTGTTCTTGAATTTGTTATTAATAATCATACCCCTATATACGGTGCGGGGATGTATGGCGCTTGCCTGAAACGGGAAATATTTGGGGTTATTTAAGGCATAGTCTCTTTATCAAAAATATACTATAATAATACTATGAGGGATAAATGAGCGACAGTTCCGGAGACAAGAACAGTAATAAGGGCGGACCGCAGTTCCCGTTTGGCGGAAAACTGCCCGATCTAAAGCCTTTTGGCGGATGGAAATTCCTCGTTCTTTATATAGTCATTCTCTTTATTGGGATGAGTCTTTATAACAATGTGTTTGTAAACAAGTTGAATCCCGCGATTGACTTTTCCGAATTTAAAGAGCGTATTTCGTCAGGTGAGATTAAGCGGGTTGAATTGACGGACGCCTACTTTACCGGATTTACAAGCGCGTCCAGACAGCAGTCTTCAAGGTCTCGTTTAAGAACAACCTCCTCCTACGGTCCTTCTTCGCAGGATAAGGTGTACCGCACGGTTTCAATTTATGACCCCGAATTCATCAGGCTTATGGATGAAAAAAATGTCGCCTACGGCGCGGTCTCGCGGGAAGGAAACGCGATTCTCAATTTTATTTTTAGCTGGGTATTGCCAATAGCTTTCTTTGTTTTTATTTGGCGGTTTGTTTTTAAACGTCTGGGAAATATGGGCAGTAATGTTCTCTCCGTGGGGCAAAACCGCGCGGTTATTGTCGCGGAAGGGGATATTGTTACGCGCTTTAGCGATGTCGCCGGAGTTGATGAAGCCAAAGAAGAGCTGGTTGAAGTTGTTGATTTTTTGAAAAGTCCGCAGAAGTACAAGGAAATCGGCGGCAAAATACCGAAAGGGGTGCTTCTTGTGGGACCGCCGGGAACGGGCAAAACGCTTCTCGCGCGGGCAGTTGCCGGAGAAGCGGGTGTTTCATTTTTCCGCATGAGCGGCGCGGACTTTGTTGAAATGTTCGTCGGTGTCGGCGCGGCGCGTGTGCGCGACCTTTTCAAACAGGCAAGAAATAAAGCGCCTTGTATTATTTTTATTGATGAGTTGGACGCCATTGGCAAAAGCAGGTTGAACAATATCGGCGGCGGCAACGATGAGCGCGAACAAACGCTGAATCAGCTTCTTGTAGAAATGGACGGATTTGACGGCACAAGCGGTCTGATTATTCTTGCCGCCACAAACCGCCCCGACGTGCTTGACCCCGCGCTCCTTCGCCCCGGACGTTTCGACCGTCAGGTGCTTGTGGACAGACCCGATTTGAAAGGACGGGAGGCTATTTTAGAGATTCACTCAAAGGATGTAAAACGCGACCCGTCTTTAGACCTTGAAAGAGTCGCCCGCGTTACGTCCGGTTTTTCCGGGGCGGATTTGGCGAATATTGTAAACGAAGCCGCGCTTTTGGCGGTCAGAGCCGGGCGCAAAATGGTGACTCAGCGCGACTTTGACGAAGCGATAGAAAAAACCGTCGCCGGTCTGCAGAAAAAGACGCGGGTGCTAAAGCAGGAAGAGCGGCGACTTACCGCCTACCACGAAGCAGGTCACGCCATGATAGCCGCCTTTACACCTAACGCAGACCCCGTTCAGAAAATCTCGATAATTCCCCGCGGTTTCGCGCTGGGCTACACATTACAGCTTCCGCTGGAAGACCGCTATACGGTAACAAAATCCGACCTTTTGGGAAGGATAGATATTCTGCTTGGCGGGCGAATAGCCGAAGAAATGATCTCCGGCGAATATTCCACAGGCGCGGCTAACGATTTAACCAAGGCGACTGACATCGCCCGCAAAATGATCACCGATTACGGCATGAGCGACCGTTTCAAAAACGTCGCGCTTACGTCGCGGGGCATGAGCATGACCGGACAGGAGAGGCAGGAGCCGTCTTTCCAGCGCGAGTATGCGGAAAGCACACAGCAGTATGTTGACGAAGAAATCGCCCGTATTATTGAAGGCGAGTTCGCAAGAGCAAGAAAAATCCTCGAAGATCGCCGCGCCGTTTTGGATAATGTCGCCCTTGCTTTGCTGGAAAAAGAAACTTTGGATGAAAAGGAATTCAAGGCTTTGATTGCCGGAGACGGCGCGGCGGCAGCGTAGACAGGTTTTAGGACGAAGTATCGCTATTTTTTCCTGTCGCCGGAAAGGTACTGCTCGGTTAAGTCTGATACGACTTTTTGAAGCGAATCGTTAAAATCCTTCACGTAGATCATCATCTCGTTATTCGCCATGTCTTCCGGCAGGAAAAATTGATACGGCTCCACATTAAGAACAACCGCAAGTTTCGCAAGAGTTTTTGCGGATATTCCCTTTTTGCAGTTTTCAATGTCGTTGATAAAATTGTGGGTAAGTCCGGTACTGAGGGCGAGGCTTAACTGTGAAATATTTTGCAGCGATCTCAATCGCTTAATATTACTGCTGATCAAACGATGAATATATTTGTCATCAATTTTATTTTTCATTGTCATTGTTATATTTTCATTTTTTCACCGTTATTTGCAAATAACTATAGGCAATTTTATTGTCGCTGTGAGTTTTGTTTGAAATTTGCGCTTATCGCTGTGTTTCTACTTTCATTCCGCTTAAAATTAAAATATCAGGACGGTACTCAAAGTGCATGGTGTCGTAAAAAGTCCACTTCCCGCCCCAGACAAATCCGTAAGTTTCAAACGCTTTTATTACCTTGTCGGGCGGATGGAAACGATCGCTGTATGGAACATTCCACCAATCGGGTCTTTTGCGGAGCGCCCAGAGCCAGTAGGATTCTTTGCCGCCCAATGATTTTGGAAGGAGGTCTACAGCCAGTCCGTAAGAATGAAAAGAGCGCGATTGCGTGTCCGCGATATTCCGCCAGTTCCACGCTTCAACCGTTGTAAGGCTGTTTATCCATGTTTGAATCTGCGGATCGGTTTTTGCGGCGGTGAGAATCATTTCTTCCACCAGCGACAGTTCTTCCAAAATCATGTAATGAACCATTGTGGTTTTTCCGAAAAAACGAATCGATTTTACCCTCTGATACGATTCGTCGCGGTTATGCACCCGCCAAAGATCGTCAAAGAAATGCGGTGAACGCCGGAGCGGGTTAATATTTCTGTTAATTGTGTAATTATTATAACGCTCGGCTTCTTCGGAGCTTGGCGTTTTCCATACCGGTAGTTCTTTTATATAGTTATAAAAAGGCTGAGGGTTGTAACTATCGGCGCTCCACAGAAGATTTTCCGGCAGTAATTTGCTTCCGGCGTAATAGTACCAGGTGTTTCGCATAAAAAGCGCCCAATCGCCCTGACGGAATTCTACCCGTTCTATCTGGCGGGGATACGCGGCGGCAAGGGCTTTCATCACCTGTTCAGCCCGGCTTGCCCCCGGCTGTTCAAGCAAGCTTTTTCCGTCATTATTTATATGCAACGGAGAAAGGTGGGGGACAGGTTCGGTTTGTGTAGTTCCGCTGGCAAAAATACATTCAACGGAAAAAACAAATAATAGAACAATTTTAAGCATTGTCTTTTAATTCCGCTTCTATTGTAATACAATATCGAAATATGGGAAACATACTTCGGCATGGAGTCGATTTATATAAACAAACCGTCAATCTTAAAAACCAGCCGAAGTCTCCAACACAGGACGCTCCTCTGCCGGATTACCGTAAAATTGCCGAATCCGGCGGTCGCGGGTCAAAAACCGGCAAAAGCGGCTCCGGCGTGGGAAAGCCGCAGTCAGGCTCTGAGGAGTCAAAGTACCGGCGGGTGGCGAAATTTCTCATTCTTATCGGGAGCGAACAGGCGGCGGGAATTCTCGCGGAACTTGACCCGGAGCAGGTAGAGGAAATATCCAAAGAAATTACCCGGACAAAAATAATCAAGCCGGAAGAAAGCGAGGAAATTTTTGCCGAATTTCACAATCTTTTTTCCAAGCCTTACAGTTTTTCCGGCACGTCCCACGGCGGCGTTGAAACAGCCCGCCGTATTCTTTACGCCGCTATAGGTTCGGAAAAAGGCGAGGCGATTCTTAACAAAGCCGTTCCCGAATCCAAAGAAAATCTTTTCAGTTTTTTGGAGGAATTTTCCCCCGATCAGCTTGTTATGCTCCTGAAAGACGAATCGGCGCAAACGTCCGCGCTCATTCTTTCGCGGCTTCCGGCAAAACTTTCCGCAGAAACTTTGAACAAACTCCCGCAGGATCACAAGCCGGAAATTCTCAAACGCATCGCGCATCAGAGTAAAATTTCTCCAGAAGTGCTTGAGCAGGTAACGGCGGCGTTAAAAGAAAAGGTTCGCAATATTTCCGGCGGCGCGAAAGACATTGAAATCAATGGAATGCAGGCGTTAGCTGCAATTTTGAAACAAGGCGACTATGCCTTCGGAGATAGAATTATCAATGAGCTTGAGGCAAGCAGTCCCGAAATCGGCAAAGACCTTAAAGAAAAAATCTACACGCTTGATGATGTTATTTACACAATCGACCGTCCCATACAGGATAAACTTAAAACAATGCCGGATCACGACATTGCGATTCTGATGAAGGGCAGGGGAAAAGATTTCCGCGAAAAGATACTGTCCTGTGTTTCGGCGGGACGCAGGAAATTAATACGCGATGAATATGATATTCTTGGAGCTGTGTCAAAACGCGAATGTGACACCGCCGCGAGCGAATTTCTTTCATGGTTCAGAAACGCGCGTGAAAACGGAGATATTATACTCTACAGCGATAAGGATGTGTTTTTATGAGCGATGTTGCGCGTAACGTGAAAAATCTTGAAAGGACAAAGTTAAAAAAAGGACAGTCTCTGGAAAGCGGGTTCGTTATTCTTGACGTGGTTGATTTGGAAGAACTTAAAGCCGTTGGAATTTGGGCGAAACATGAAAAAAGCGGAGTCGAAGTTTTTCACGCGCTGAATGACGACAGCGAAAATCTCTTTTCATTCGCGTTTACCACTTTTCCGCAGGACAATACAGGCGCGCCGCATATTCTTGAACATTCGGTTCTTTGCGGCTCACAGCGTTATCCGCTAAAAGACGCGTTTATTGTTCTTGCGCAGGGCAGTTTGCAGACATTTCTGAACGCGATGACATTCCCCGATAAAACCGTGTATCCCGCAAGTTCCACAAACGAGCACGACTATTTCAATTTGATGTCGGTGTACGGAGACGCGGTTTTCAATCCGCTACTCCCCGAATGGACATTCATGCAGGAAGGGCACAGGCGCGAATTTACCCCAGATGGAAAACTCTCAATTACCGGCATTGTTTACAACGAGATGAAAGGCGCGTATTCTTCCCTTGACACATATGCCGGTCATTGGTCGGTTAAGGCAGTAATGCCCGGCACTCCTTATGACTTTGATTCAGGCGGCGATCCGCCGGAAATTCCGCAATTAACATGGGAAGGTTTAAAAGAGTTTCACCGCAGCCGCTATTCTCCCGCTAATTGCCGGGTCTTTTTAGCGGGTAACATTCCTACGGAAAAACAGCTTTCTTTTTTGAACGATCAATTTTTTTCTAAAATCCCAGGCGGCAAGGCTTGTGAGCTGATTGCAAAAACTGAACGGTGGAAAGAACCGAAGGAGTTTCACATACCGTGTCCGGCGGGGAGCGAACGTAAGGCGACGATTTTTCTTTCGTGGCTCTGTTCCGATGTTACCGATACAAATGAAAACATCGCGTTAGCCGCACTAACGGAAATTCTTTTGGGACACGATGGCTCTCCCTTAACGCGGACTCTCATTGAATCCGGTCTTGGAGAGGATATTACTCCCGTTTCGGGACTGGAAGGCGAAATTCGCGAGACCTTGTTTGTTGCGGGGTTGAAAGGCGTGGACGGCGAAGCGGAAAAAATGGGGAAGGCTGTTGAAGAGTTGATAATGGGCGAACTGCGAAGGCTTGTGAACGAAGGTATTCCGCCGGAAGAAATTGAAGCCGCGCTTTTGTCAATGGAATTTTCGCAGAGGGAAATTCGGCGTTCGGGCGGACCGTTTTCGCTTATCTGGATGCGCCGTTCCCTGCGTTCATGGCTGCACGGGTGCAAACCCTGGGAAGGTCTGCTTCTTCAGCCCGCGATGACGGAAATAAAGAAAAATCTTGCCGCTAACAAAAAATATTTTGAATCGCTAATAAAAAAATATTTTCTGGATAACCCGCACCGCGCTCTTGTTATTCTTGAGCCAAAAGAAGATTTTCTGCCGAAACAGGAAGAACGGCTCTCCGCCGCGCTTGCGGATATCGAAAAAAATTTGAGCGAAAGTGAACGCGGGCAAATAATTGAAAAATCCCAAACCCTTGAAAAAATCCAAAGTGAAGCCGACTCTCCCGAAGCGCTTGCGTCAATCCCTCATCTTTCGCGTAACGACCTTTCCGTTGAAAACGACATCATTCACCGCCGTCATGACGATCTGGGCGGGATACCGGCTCTTTCTCATGAACTTTACACCAACAGCATAACATATTTTGACATGGCTTTCCCCGTGGATACTTTGCCGCCCGAAGATTATTTTTGGCTGCCATTTTTTTCCAGAGCGGTTGTTTCTATGGGTCTGCCGGGCATGGATTACGGCGAAGTATCAAGTTTGCTGGCGCGGACAGTCGGCGGCTTTAACGCGGTCTTGCACACAGGGTCGGCGGCGCATGGCACATCACAGCGTCTTCAAACCGCGCCGGGTCTTTTCGACTTGTCAGGACGCGACTGGCTGATTTTCCGTTTAAAATGCCTTGATGAAAAAATCGCGCCGTCGCTTGATCTTATCCTGCGGTTGATATGCGAAGCCGATTTTTCCGACCACAGGCGAATCAATGACCTTGTGCTGGAAATGAAAAATGAACTTGATTCAAGCCTCGCGCCGATGGGACACGTTTACGCGTCCGGCAGGGCAGGCAGTTTTAATTCCCGCTCAAAAAAAGTTGAAGAAACATGGAACGGTTTGTCCCAGATTGATTTTGTTCACCGTCTTGCGAAAATGGAAACAGCGGAAATTGCCGTGAAGCTGGAGTACTTGCGCGAGAAAATTTCCGGCGCGGGACTCATCGCAAATATTACCGGCTGCGCTCTTGATACCGCCGGCGCGGAAATAGCGAAAAGATTCGCAAGGTTTGGCGCGCCGAAAGACCGCTCTTCCGCCGCGTTTGGCGAACCTTCACCACTTTCCGCCGCCGCCTGCGAAGTGTACGCTTCTCCGTCATTGCAAGTCGGTTTTGCGGCGCTTTCCCTGAATGCCGCGCCTTTTGACACCAGCGAACAAATCGCGGAAATGATTTTGACGCACCAGCTTTCAACAGGGGCGTTATGGGAGGATATACGCATGAAAGGCGGCGCGTATGGCGCTTTTATAAACAGCGACAGTCTGGAAAACAGCGTCTCTTTTGCCACATACCGCGACCCCAACCCCTTGCGGTCGTTAGATGTCATTTATGCTATACTGAAAGACAGCTCTTACGGAAACTGTGATGAAGACAATCTGGTTAAGTCAATCATCGGCTGTTACGCGAAGGAGACGCGTCCGCGGACAAGTTCCGAAAACGGATTGATTGATTTTTACCGCTTTCTATACGGTATTGAGGACGGTTACCGGAAGCGAAAACTTGAACGCCTTGTTTCTGTTTCAACCGGGGATATTGCCGCCGCTTTTGCGGCTCTCGGTTCAAGAAATGCCCGTCCGCCTGTTATAATTGCGGGTGTAAAAAGCGCGAAGCAGGCGGCAAAAAAGCTTGACGCGCAAATGATTATGCTGCCAGTATAGTAAAGGAGAAAAAAATGGCTAAAATCCAGATGATAGTGTTAAGCGCCATTGCCGCGGCTTTTATTGCGGTAATGACACCAATATCAATGAAAACTTTTATGTCTACGGAAATCGTTGATATTATCCTGTTGGGAGTGTTGGTTTTAGGATTTGCCTATGCGGTTGTATCAATTATAAGCATTTTTAAGGCGCACGGGCTGATTAAAAAGCAAGAAGAAGAAAAGCTGAAAAAATCCGCAAGCGTTGTTAAATTTGGCGCGATTTTTTTCTGGATTATAACGTTTGCTTTTATTCAACTAATAAATTTATGGGGTATAGAAAAATTAATCGCGCGGGGAATTTGTTATATTGCTCTGCTGGGAACATCAATTTTCAGTCTTGCTTATATCAGGTTGTTGTCAAAAGAAAAAAAACTTGCCGCGTGGCAAACTGTATTGTATACATTATCTCAGTTATTTTTTGTTATTGATATTATAGGCTTTTTATTTCTGCGACATTCAGGTAAAAAAAGTGAAGGGAATGTGTCGGGAAAAAACGATAAAAAGAGCGCGGCGTATTTCGCGCGGTTTTTTCTTGGTTCATACCAGCCGCCCCTGTTTGTGGGAATTCTCGCCAACGCTTTCAAAAAAAGTTCTGTTCCCGTTATAGCAAAAAAAGTTGGCGCGTTCTTTTCCAATCATTGGAAAAACGATCGTCCTCTTTTCTGCGCTGTTATCGCTATTCTGTGTTTGATTCCTGTGGGCTTCCACGCCTATAATGTCTACCAGTCACGCAAACCCCAGCCAATAATTGTCAGCTTTCGGGTACAGCCACCGGACACCACCGGAAATCCCGACTACCGCAAGCCCCTTTCGGTAGCTTTCATGGGTTCAGCCGCAACGGTGGAAATGACAGATAACGAAGTTCCGCCGGGAATGATAAGCATAAATCCCCCAATCGAAGGAACATGGCGCTGGGAAGGAGACGATCTACTTGTTTTTTCCACGAGGCAGACTTGGCAGATAGGAAAACGCTACACGGTTAATTTTGGCGCGGGTCTTTTTCCAGATCATATAAAAGTGAATAACAGTTTTACTTTTGATATTGAAAATTTAACGCTCAGAATCAGCGACAGTGAATTTTACATTGATCCTGAGGACGGCTCTGTCAAACGGGCGCTGTTCATTGTGCAAACGAATTATCCTGTTGACGCAGCTTCTCTTGAAAGCAGTATCACTCTTGAACCTCAAATAAGCGCCGCTTCAGGTTCTATTCAAAAACGTCCGTATCAATTCACGATAAATTACAGTGATGATAAAACATCAGCCTATATTGTTTCAGAACCTTTGGGAATGCCGGCGAAGCCTGTACGAATGCAGTTGAGGATAGCGGAGGGCGTGAAAGATTCGAGCGGTTTCGGAAAGACAACGGGACGCGAGACCGCATCGGTAGAAATTCCCGGCATAAATACTTTTGTCCGCGTATATGATTTTATCCATGAACTGGTAAAAAATGACCAGCAGTTATACGATCAGGTGTTGATAATGAGCACACAGGGAACGATTGCACCTGACGAACTGGCGAAGAACATTAGCGTATGGTTACTGCCTGTTGACAAGCCGGAACTGCCGGGACTAAAGGCGCAGAAGGATTACCGTTGGGGCGATACTGATGAAATGGTTACCGAAGTATTGAATCTTTCAAAAAAGATCGATATTGAAGCGCTCCCCAATGAACTTAATTACAGTTCTGTTAACAGTTGGAAATTCAATGTCGATCCGGGCAGATATATTTACATCAAATTTAATGAAGGCGCGAAATTTTACGGAGGCTATATTCTTGGCGAGCCTTACGAGACGATTATCCGGGTGAGGGATTTTCCACGCGAGCTGGAAATACTTTCGGAAGGGTCGATTCTTTCATTCTCTGGAGACAAGCGGCTTTCAATGATGAGTCGGGGAATCAGTAATGTTGAATACACCATCGGGCGTATCAGACCCGATGACATCAACCATCTTATTTCCCAAACATACGGAGATATAAGCAATATCAATTTTAACAATTATTATTTTAACCAGTACAATATCACCGAACAATACACAAGCTCCGCTAGTGTTCCTATAGCCAGCAATCGCGACATCGGGTATTTTTCTTTTGACTTTTCCCGCTATTTGGATAATATTCCCGACAGAAACTTACGGCACGGATTTTTTATTTTTTCCGTAAAGAACAGGGACGGTTCACAGTATGACCGGCGGCTAATTATGGTAACAGATTTGGGATTCTTTGTTAAGACCAACGCCGACTCAAGCAAGGACGTTTTTGTTCAGTCCATCGCCACGGGGAATCCTGTGGCGGGCGCGGCAGTACAGGTGCTGGGTCTTAACGGCAACGCGCTCTTTTCTATTGCAACCGACGGCGGCGGACGCGCGTGGATTCCAAGTTTTGGTTCTGATTACAAAAATGAGCGCGCCCCCACAGTTTTCACTGTCCGCTCAGGAGAGGACATGTCTTTCATGGCGTATAACGCCAGCGGGCGTGCGCTTGATTATTCATCTTTTGACGTAGGAGGCGTTCGCGGGGCAGCCGATCCCAAAACTCTTACGGCGTTTATTTTTTCCGACCGGGGAATATACCGTCCGGGCGACGAAGTCAGGCTTGGGCTTGTGATCAAAAGCGGAGATTGGGCGGTAAATCTGGGCGGTACGCCGCTGGAGTGCAAAGTTACCGATCCGCGCGGCGCGGAAATTTTCAACAAGCGGATTAATTTGTCTCCCGAAGGAGTGGAAGATATTCGCTTTAGCACACAGGATTGGTCGCCAACGGGAACTTACACGGCTTCGGTTTATTTGAGACAGGAATATCTTCAGGGCAATGAACTTAGGGAGCGTCAGATTTTTCTCGGTTCTCAAACGGTGAGGGTGGAAGAATTTCTCCCCGACACTTTGAATGTTACCGCAGTTTTTGATCCCCTTCCACAGGACGGCTGGATTGCTCCGGGAGAACTTAAAGCGCGCGTAACGGTGCGAAATCTTTTCGGCACAGCCGCCGCAGGCAATGAAGTAAAAGCGCAGGCGTTTTTATCGCCGGGCTATCAGTCTTTCCGCCAGTACCGCGATTATCAATTCAGAGATCCGTTTCTGGGTAAAAACAGTTATGAAGAATTTTTGGGAACAAAAAATACCAACGCTGAAGGTATTGCCGAATACGATCTTAATCTGTCAAAGTTTGAAAGGGCAAGTTATCGTCTTTCTTTTTACACCGAAGCTTTTGAAAAAGGAAGCGGACGAAATGTTTCAGCCGAAACATCGATCTATGTAAGCCCTTTGCCGTACCTCATCGGTTACAAGGCGGACGGCAGTCTTTCTTACATTAACAGAAATGATACTAGAATCCTGTCGCTTATTGCGATCAATCCGAAAGCGGAACGCGCCGCCGTCAATGATCTTACCTTGACGCTTACGGAACTCCGTTATGTTTCCGCTCTTGTCCGCCAGCCCAACGGTCTCTATAAATATCAATCGATTCAAAAAGAGTATCCTGTCTCTTCACGGCAGATTACTATTCCTGCCGCCGGTCTTGAGTACCGACTTCCCACCGATAATCCCGGCGAATACCGTATCGTGATCATCGGCGGCAATGATATGGAATACAATTCGATAAATTACAGCGTGGCGGGTACCGGCAACATTCAGCGGAATCTTAACCGCACCGCCGAACTTGAAATTACCATGAACAAAAAAGATTTTAGAAACGGCGAAGAAATTGAATTGATGATTAAAGCGCCATACGCCGGCGCGGGACTCATTACCATTGAAAGGGACAAGGTTTACGCCTACCGCTGGTTCAGTAGCAGCGGGGAAACTTCCGTACAGCGCATAACAGTTCCTGCCGATCTTGAGGGAAACGGTTATGTGAATGTTCACTATCTGCGCTCTCAGTCTTCGCCGGAAATATTTATGTCGCCGTTAAGTTATGGAGCTGTTCCTTTTTCCATAAGTCGTGAAAACCGCACCAACCGGATCACGCTGGATATTCCCGCCGAAGCCAAACCGGGCGAGGACTTTGTGATTAAATACTCCACCGCCAGTCGTGGGAAAATTATTGTCTACGCTGTGGATGAAGGCATTTTACAACTGGCTTCCTATCAGACGCCTGATCCGCTGGCTTTCTTTTTCAGAAAACGCGCTCTTGAAGTGCGGACAACCCAAATACTCGACATGGTTCTGCCACGCTACTCCGTACTGCAAAGCCTTGCCGCAATGGGCGGCGGCACGGGTTACGACGAGCTTTCCCGGAATCTCAATCCCTTCAAACGGAAACAAAATGTCCCCGTGGCGTACTGGTCGGGAATTGTTGACTCAAGTACCGAGACCAGAGAACTGCGCTATCGGGTGCCGGATTAATTTAACGGGACATTGCGGGTGATGGCCGTTTCGGTAAGCGACACTGCCATTGGAGCGGGTGAGGACCGGGCGCTTGTCCGCAGTACGTTCATTATTTCGCCCAACACGCCGATGATGGCCGCTCCCACCGATGAGTTTGAAATTTCGCTTACCGTTACCAACAACCAGAAAGGCGCGGGCGAGAACGGCAAGGTTCGCCTGCGGGCAATTCCGTCGGAACATCTTACCATAACCGGAAACAGCGAGTTTGATTTGACCATCGCCGAGGGCAGGGATCATACCCTGAACATTCCGGTTAAAGCGGCGGGGCCGCTGGGAGCCGCACAGATACGTTTTATCGCGTCAAACAACGGCGAAACATCGGAACTGTTTTCGTATATGAGCGTTCGTCCCGCCGTGCCGTATCGCGTGTCGCTTTATTCGGGCGCGATCAAAAACAAAACCGCCGAAGTAGCCATCGACCGGAATGTTTACGATGAATTCCATACCAGAGATATATCGCTCTCTTACCTCCCGATGGGAATGGCAAAGGGTCTTTCCTTCTATCTTAACGCCTTCCCCTACGGCTGTTCGGAACAGATAACCAGCGCCGCTTTCCCCTTCCTGTACCCGCAGCTTTTACGGGAACTGGGTTTTACCCGCGCTCAGGCCGACGCGGGAGTAAACAGGGTGATCGGCATACTTCAGGCGCGGATGAAAGAAAATGGCGCTATCGGTATGTGGACTTCCCGTTCCTATGATGATCCGCTGATTACCATTTATGCCGCGCACTTTTTAACCGAGGCAAAAAACGCCGGTTATTATGTGCCATCGTCCCTGATGGATAAAATTCTTCAGGCTTGCCGGAGCATTGCCAACGGTTCCAACACTTCTCTCTATAGCATCACCAATCGCGCATACGCAATTTACATCCTCACCCTGAACGAGATCGTTACCACTCCTCTGGTTGAATCGCTCAAAAGGGATATGGGACGCAGGGAAGAAGCGGAAACCGGCTTTGCGGGTCTGTACCTTGCGGGGAGTTATGCGCTATTGCAGAAAACCGCCGACGCTAACGCCCTGTTATCCAAAATACGGCGGGCAATGGCACGGGATGACAGCTTCCGCTATATTGACGATCTTATGTACCATTCGGTATACCTCAACATTTTGTCGAAGCATTTTCCCCAGCGTCTGCGCGATGTATCAGAATCCCTGTTAGTTGACATGGCGGAACAAATGGAAAGGCAGTCTTACACGACGCTCTCTTCCAACTACGCGCTGATGGCAGTAGACAGTTATATGAAAGCGGTTCCAACAGCCCAGACCGGCAAATTCACCGTACTGGAGCTTTTGAAAGACAATCAGCGCCGTCAGCTTATGCCTGCGGGGACTACGTTGTTCTCCGTTCCCTTCTCCGCCGAAGCCGCAAAGATCAGTCTGGAAAACAAGGACAACCTCAATCTGTTCTACCAGATCACCGCCGCGGGTTTTGACAAAGAAATTCCCAAAGCGGAAATAAAGAACGGCATTGAGGTTTACCGCGAGTTCCTTGATGAGTCGGGCAAGACGGTCAGTTCTGTCAAGGTGGGGGATATCGTAACGGTGAAACTTAATTTCCGCAGCCTGTCAAACAGGGAATACCGTGATGTGGCGATTGTCGATTTAACCCCCGCCGGTCTCGAAACCGACACCAATTCCATCCGGCAGGCTTCGCGCAGCAGTAATTGGACGCCCGACTATGTTGACATCCGCGAAGATCGCATTGTGGTCTACGGCACGATCAGCAACCGCGTTTCCAGCTTCAGTTATACGACAAGGGCGATTAACGCGGGCAGTTTTACCGCGCCGCCTCTTTTCGCGGAAGCGATGTACGACAAGTCCGTCTGGGCGCTGCGTCCTCAGCCGGCAATTAGGGTTACAAAGTAAAAGTGAAAAGAGAAAAGAGAAGATGGCGAACAAAAACGCTTCTCATTTTTCTCTTTTCTCTTTTAATTTTATTCTTAATTGTTTACAACGCGCTCTCTTTTGACATACTCAAAGGTGTTTCCTTTTCGCGCGCCTATTTTGACCGCGACGGCAGGCTCCTCAATATTTTTCTCACCACGGATGACAAATACCGGCTCAGGGCGAACCTTGCCGACTTTCCCCCTCAGCTTATTGAAGCGACGCTGCTGCAGGAGGATCGTTATTTTTACGGGCATTTTGGATTCAACCCGATGTCTATGCTGCGTGCGGGCTGGTCAACCTATGTGAAAAAAGAACGACGGGTGGGCGCGTCTACCATCACCATGCAGCTTGCCCGCCTGCGTTACGGACTCTATACCCGCAATCTGCCGGGAAAGATCGTCCAAAGTTTCACCGCGTTATTTTTGGAGATTTGTCTTTCTAAACAGGAAATCTTGGAAGCCTACCTCAATCTGGCGCCCTGCGGCGGTAATATAGAAGGTTTTGCGGCGGCGGCATGGTATTACTTTGGCAAGGATATGAAAGACCTTTCGCTGTCGGAGATTCTCAGCCTCGCGGTGATTCCCCAGAACCCGGCAAAACGCGCGCCCATGTACGCTGCCGCCGATCTCATTGAAGCGCGCAAAACCCTGTATGCGGCATGGCTTGATGAACACCCCGGGGACGCTTTTTTGGAAACGGAAATGGACCTGCCCCCCTATCTTGAAAACAGATTTTCCCGCCGTCTTCGCCACCTTACCGAATATCTGAACACGCAGCCGCTTCCTCAGGCAAACCGTTATCGCACGACTATTGATTTAAATTTGCAAAATATGTGCGAACGGGAACTTGCATCATTTCTGGTGAGGAATCGCGGATGGGGAATCAAAAACGGCAGTATTCTTTTAATCGACCATACCACGATGGAAGTGAGGGCGGCGATAGGCTCGGCGGATTATTTTGATGACGACATTCAGGGGCAGGTAAACGGTTTCGCTTCCAAACGTTCTCCCGGTTCAACGCTCAAGCCTTTTATTTACGCCCTCGCCTTGGAGCAGGGGATTATCCATCCTGAAAAAATGCTCAAGGATACGCCCGTTGGATTCAGCGAATACACGCCGGATAATTTCAGGGGAGAGTTTAAGGGGCCGATGCACGCGTGGGACGCCCTTGTTGACAGCCGGAACATCCCCGCGGTACAGCTTGCGCGTGAAATTCAAAATCCCGATCTGTACGACTTTCTTGATTCAGCGGGGGTTAGCGGCTTAAAGGAAAAGGAACATTACGGCCTCTCCATAGTTTTGGGAAGCGCCGATGTCACCATGCTGGAACTGGCCGTCCTCTACGCCG
>JAISSH010000022.1 GCA_031273265.1 Treponema sp. | reverse complement strand
TTGTTTACCGCGCTGCCCAAAGGCTCGCCGTGCATAGCAACCCCGATTATAATGCCGCCCAAAATATTAACCACGGTGATGAAGATTCCAACCTTGACGTTACCTGAAATAAATTTACTTGCTCCGTCCATTGACCCGTAAAAATCGGATTCTTTTTGTATCTGGGCCTTGCGGCTCTGCGCTTCTTCTTCGGTAATGGAACCGGAACTGTATTCGGTTTCCACGGCCATCATCTTTACCTGCATACTGTCCAAGGTAAAACGCGCGGCGACTTCCGAAACGCGGGTCGCTCCCTTTGTGATAACAACCGCCTGCACCGCGATAATCACGATAAAGATAATAAAACCGATAACAATGCCTTCATTGCCTCCAGTACCTACTACAAAGCTGGAAAACGCGCGGATCATCTGTCCGTTAAAACGGGCTCCCATGCTCAAAATAAGCCGCGTGGAAGATATATTCAAAGCCAGTCCAAAAACCGTAGTTACAAGCAAAATTGTCGGGAAAAGGCTGAATTCGGTCGGCTTTTTCGTGTAAAGCACAATAAGCAAAATCAAAAGGGAAAACATCAGGTTAAACGCCATTAAAGCGTCAAGCAAAACAGTGGGCAGAGGAAAGATCAGCATAATTACCGTAACGATCACCGCGACAGCGGGAAAACTTTCTTTGAGAAAACCCAAAGGGTTACGCGAAACTGTTCCTTCTGCGCCTATTTGCGCCGCATCAGCCATTCTTCAAATTTCTCCTCATTACGCGCTAAGCCTCCTGCGCTTTTCTTCGTTCAACGACCAAATCTGCCTGAAAATAACACCTAACACATCGTAATACTTTTCGGGAATAACATCCCCCACTTTTGTTTCACGGTACAATATCCACGCAAAGGGTTTGTTCTCCACCAACGGCACGTTGTTTTCCTGCGCGATCTCCCTGATCCTTGCCGCCATTTCATCGGCGCCGATAGCGGTTACCGTTGGTCCTATCATAACGCCGGGTTCGTATTGCACCGCTACAGCAAGGTGAGTCGGGTTTGTTATTACAACATCAGCTTTTGGAACTACGGCGGCGATATTCTGCCTAAGAAGGTCGCGGAAACGACTGCGTATCCTGCCCTGTATCTGCGGGTCAGCTTCGTACATTTTCATTTCTTCTTTTATTTCCTGCCGCGTCATCTTGTTCCGTTCCCGAAAACGCCAGCGTTGGAACATATAATCCGGTATTGAAAGAATTAACAGCAAGAGCGCGGCAATAAGCAGCATTTTTATCGCGATTGAGGCTACAATTGGAAAACTATTCATCAGAGTCATTTTTTGAAGATTGAGCAGTTTGTCTTTTTCGGAGTAAATTAAAATAAAAGCTACTACCCCGATAATCGCCATTTTAATGATGGATTTGAAAAAATTGTAAAGCCCGTCTACCGAAAAGATTCGCCTGAAATACTGCCCGAACCTTGGAAGAACCCGCGAAAAATTCGGCGTAATGGTTTTTGTTGTAAACAAAAAGCCAATCTGCACCACATTTGAAAAGACGGCTGAAAACAGAGCCACGACAAGAATAGGCCAGATTAGCCGTACAAAGTACCTGAGAAAAACAACGGCAACAATCGTATCCTTTGTCGGGTCCATTTCTGCGGCGCGCGAAAAGAAAAAGAGCACCATCTCTTCACAGGTGCGTAGCATGGAAGGCGCAAGGAAAAGCAACAACAGCGCCGGAAGGAACAGCCCAAGCGCGCCTATCAACTCCTGGCTCTTTACTACCTGACCTTCTTCTCTTAGTCTTTGTAACTTATGCTCTGTAGGCTCTTCAGTTTTACCCGGCGCGTCCTCATCGTCGTCAGCAAACCACTGGAGATCGATTAACAGTGAATAGTTTAACAACAATTCATCATCGTTCATTGAACTACCCCCGTTATTTGCCGTCCGATTTGTATATAGAGATTTTCGATAGCGCCAAAACCGAAGTTGATCATGTTGCCAAATATATCGGTCATAAGCGGAAGCGAAGCCCAAAGAAGAATGAAAGCGACAGAAATTGAAATTGGGAAACCTTCCGAAAGAATGTTGATCTGCGGCGCGGCTTTGGAAATCAATCCGGTTGTAAGAGAGGTTAGAAACAAAGTGCCAAGAATTGGCAGTGAAATAATAAAAGCGTCGTGGAATAGTTGTGTAAGTCCAGAAGCCATCATGTTTACAACAGGCTCTCTGCCTTCGATTAGCGAAATTATATTGATTGTCTGCACAGAACGCCAGAAACCATTGATAAGAATATTAAACCCGCCGATTGCCATAAAGACCAGCATTGAAACAAGGTTCAGGTATTGACCCATCAGGGGATTTTCAATTTGAGACAATGGATCGAAAGTTTCAGAAGCGCCAAAGCCCATTTGCAGAGAGAAAAATTGTCCCGCTGTTGAGAAAGCGGCAAAGATAATCGACATATAAAAACCTATAATGATTCCGATTATCCCTTCCCCAATGAGCAGAAGGACAAAACGCAGGGTGAATGGCTCATAACGCAGATCGCTTACAACGCCGCCGGGCAGAGTAACCAAACCGGCGGGAGAATTTGCCGCCATAAAAATTTCCGCCGTTGGAAGGACGGCAAAAGCGGTAAAGCCCGCAAGCGATATTTTCGCAACCTGCGGAATGGCTTCGGAAGAAAGCAGCGGGGCGACTTCAATCATGGCAAGAGCCCTTACGGCAATAAGGAGAA
This sequence comes from Treponema sp., assembly GCA_031273265.1. GTDB lineage: Bacteria > Spirochaetota > Spirochaetia > Treponematales > Breznakiellaceae > WQXQ01. Next base: position 3,820 of record JAISSH010000022.1, on the reverse strand, counting down.
ACACCGGACCGAAGATGAGAATATTCTGTAGTACCGCGTTCTCTATCACTTTCCCTCCTACCTCGCCATATCAGGAATTCGACTGAACAGCTCTGTTGTGTACTGTCCCAGCGATGTAAACATCCATCCGCCCAAAAGCGCAAGCATCAGCAGAATCACAACCATCTTTGGCACAAAGGTCAGCGTCTGCTCCTGAATAGACGTTGTCGCCTGTAGTACAGCGACAATCAGTCCCACTAAAAGAGCGGAAACCAGCATTGGAGAAGCTAAAAGTAAAACTTGAAGCACTCCCTGCCGCAAAATGGACGATAAATCTCCTATACTCACTCTATTAACCTCACATATTAAAAGAACGGATCAACTGACCCGTTAACAATCCCCATCCATCAACCAGAATGAAAAGGATGAGTTTGAACGGCATGGATATCATAACAGGAGGAAGCATAATCATACCCATGGACATGAGGGCGCTTGCCACTACCATGTCGATTACAATAAACGGAATAAAAAGATATATTCCGATCTTAAAAGCCACTGTAAGCTCATTGAGAATAAACGCGGGAATTAATACATAAGTAGGAATGTCATTTAAATTATTAGGTCTGCCAAGATCGCGCATTGCCATAAAAAGCTCGATGTTTTTCCTGCCGCTCTCGCTGTATCTCATCTGGCTGAACATAAATATCTTTAAGGGAGTTTCCGCTTCGCGGTAAGCGTTCTCCACAGAAAGTTCACCGGCGGCAAGGGGACGAATAGAGTTAGTATAAATTGTGTTAAAAGTAGGCCACATTATCAGCACCGTTAAAAAAAGTGAAATCCCCAAAATCACCTGATTGGGCGGAACCTGCTGTAATGAAAGAGCGCGCTTTATAAAATCCAGAACAATTGAGATCCGCAGAAAACTGGTCATCAAAATAATGATGCTAGGCGCAAGAGAAAGCACAGTTAACAGAAGCAGAATCTGCAATGAAAAAGCGACTTCCTGCCCGCCTTGAGGGTTGCGCACAGTTAAATCAATAAAGGGAATGACAGGAGGAGGGGGAGGCGTTGGAAGATTAACCGTACCCTGAACCGACATATCGGGGAAAGGCGCTGTCTGCGCGTAAGAAACCGCCGGAAAAAAGAAATAGGAAAGTACAAAAAGCACAGCCGTTATTCGCAAAAATTGACGCGTCATTTTACAGCCCCTTGAGCCTTTCGCGGCGTTTGCGGATATCATCCGCGCTTGGAGCGCGGCTTTCCGCCTGTATGCCAAAGCGGCGCAGTATTGACGAAAAATCGGGAAAACGACCGCCGCCCTGCGCGCTTTTTGTGGAATCTTCAAGGAGCATTGCGTTTAACACGTCCTTGTCTTCAACTTCGCCGATAAGGTTCACGCCGCCGTCGCTTGACCCTAAAAGCCACGCTTTTGTCCCGACAGAAACAACATGCGCGTAACGGTTGGAGCCAAGATGAGCGGTGGCTAAAATTTTAAGAAAGGGATCGCTTACGGCGGACGGTTTTGCTTTGCGCTTGAAAAAATAAACCACTCCGTATATCGCGGCGGCGGCTAGGGTAAGAGTCAACAACATTCTGATTACAACCCAGACTGACGGTTCTCGAACCGGCGCGGGATTTTCGGAGCTTACGGCGCTTTCTTCAAAAGTTAAAGCCCGCTCGGCTGCTGCTAACGGGTCTAACTCTTCAGACGGCTCTTCCTGAGATGAGACTGGCGAAATTTGGACAAGAAACCACACTCCCAAAAGAAGCGGGGCAATCAAAGACTTTTTCAGTTCTTCCCCTCCCAAGTGCAAACTGATTTTGTTAAATTGTATACTATTTAAGGAATTTAATCAACAGAAACTAAAAAAAATCTTGATTTTTATCTTAATTCAGCATTAATCAGTGATATAAAAACTCAACTTTTTCAGAAATGTATGCCCAAAAAACTACTTGAGGGGTGTCGGAGGCAAAAGTGCCATGCGCGCATGGTGCTTTTGGCATCCGACAGGACCCCAAGAAAAATCTTTAGGCGTACATTTCTGTAAATATTAGTAATTATACCCCATATCATTGATGCGTTCCATAGGCGACACAATTTCCGTTACGCGGACGCCGAAGTTTTCATCAATTACCACTACTTCGCCCTTGGCTATCAGCTTGTGGTTAACAAGAATATCGACAGGTTCACCGGCGAGTTTGTCCAATTCGATGATCGTGCCTTCGCCCATACCCAATATTTCTTTGATAAGTTTGCGGGTGCGTCCAAGCTCTACGGTCATTTCCATGGATACGTCCATGATTAGCCCAATATTGCCGGATTCCTGCGGACCGAGGCGCGGCTGCATTAAATTGGGGAATTGTACCGGCTGTACATTTGTTGGACCAAGATTCTGCATTCCCATACCTCCCATGTTTTGCATACCCATTCCCATTGGCATTTGCATTCCGCCCATATTTGGCATACCTCCCATACCCATAGCCGCAGGCTGGCTTGGAGCAGCCGCCGGAGACGAGCCACCGCCGCTTAAACTGCGGGAAATATCTCCTGCCGGAGAGGGACCAAGAACTTCCCACATCTGGATGGAAGCGTCCCCAAGGTTAACCTGATACGCCATCACCGCGAAATCGCCGGCAGGCAGAGCCGCCGCCGCTTTGGGAACATTAGCCGCCGTCGGAGACGCCGCGACTATTGATTTATTTCCGGTTTTATCCGTAAGAGCGGTTATTTGTGTTCCCACCATCTGGGATACAACTTCACCGATTACCGACATCGCCATATCGTCAAGCTGGATGTTTTCTTCTTTGGTCATCAGGCTTGCGATGACCTTCGCGGATTCTTCGGGGAACATGAAAAGATGCTCGCCGGGGAAACCGGAAGTGTAATTTGCCGTTACGACAGTAACCATGCTGGGAAGCACGGCAAGGAAATTGTCCCGCGACTGCGCGTCAACTTCGGGACCGACCATTGATACTGAAGCGCCGGTAAGGGCGGAAAGATTTGCGGAAAGCGCGTTTGTGGTCGAGGAAAAGAACTTCTCCAGCGCGGCGCTGTCGAAATTCGCCGCAGAAGGAGCGGCTGTCGCCGTAGCCGCCGGCGAACCGCCGTTCATTGACGACGAGTCTACACCTGCCAACAATGCATCTATTTCATCCTGCGAAAGGGCGCCATCGCTCATCATAATTCCTCTCCTTCAGACACGAGCTCTTCAAATTCTTCCTGTCCAAGCTCGGCAATTTTTTGTGTTATCTGCACCGCCATTTTCTTTCCGATAACGCCGGGGCGGCACAGAAACTTTTTCCTTGAGCCGATATTCAGTGAATAGGGATCGCCAATACGGGTATTGTATAGCCGTATTACATCCCCAATCTGCAAGGCAAGAACGTCCCGAACAGGGACATTGATCTTTCCAATTTCGGCCGTTACATTAACATCGACTGTTGCGAGCTTATCCTTTAGAACATTAAGATTCTCTGTGGTCGCGTTTCTGCGCACCGAAGAATACCAGAACTGAGCCGACAATTTTCCGATAATCGGTTCTATGGTAATGTACGGTATACAGAAGTTCATCATGCCTTCCACGTCGCCTACTTTCGTTTCCAGCGTTACAAGCACGACCATTTCCGTCGGGGGCACTATCTGCGCGAACTGGGGATTGGTGTCGATCTGCCCGAGGCGCGGGCGCAGGTCGATAACCGTCGTCCACGCTTCGCGCATATTGCCCAGAATACGGACGATAATTCCTTCCATTACCGACTGCTCGATGTCGGTCAATTCATGCTGCGATTTTGTTCCCTCGCCCGTTCCGCCGAAAAGACGGTCGATTATGGAAAAGGTAAT
>JAISSH010000071.1 GCA_031273265.1 Treponema sp. | reverse complement strand
CCGCTGAACGCTCTCAGCGAAAAGGGCTTGACGATGCTTTGGTGCGCGACAGCCGCGGAAAACAACGAGCTGATTGATCTTCTGTTAAGAAAGGGAGCCGATCCCAATTTGCAATGCCGTTCGGGAGTAACGCCCCTTATGGCGGTCCAGTCCCTAAAGACGCTTAACGCGCTTTTGAAAGCGGGAGCCAATCCCAATGTGCAGGACAATGAAGGAAAAACCGTTCTGATGAAAGCCAGATGGAACCAGGAGTTTATCGAGCCGCTCCTCAAAGCCGGAGCAGACCCCACTATTAAGGACAAAGAAGGGCAGACCGTTATGCATCATTGGCTCCGCCTTCTGGAAGACGAAGCGTTACTCGATGATTTGATTGCCCGCGGCTGTTTTATAGATGAGCAGGACAATGAGGGCTATACCCCGCTTATGTACGCCGTCCGGTACGGTTACCCTAAAACGGTCGATGCCCTTCTCAAAAAGGGGGCCGATCCGAATCTGCGCGGGCCAGAGGGAAGGACGGCGCTTCATTTATATTTGCTCCGTGCGGAAGATTATAACAAATATTCTTTCAGGGAAGACCGTTATGAACCGATACCGGCAAGCCTTCTTGCCGCCGGAGCGCGTCCCGCGGACACGGACGATGAAGGGGATTCCGCTCTGAAAACGGTGATGCGTTTGTCCGAAAGATATTCGGAAATGATCCCGCTTCGGGATATGGTGGCGCAATACGCAAGCGACGATGAAGAAATAAAACTGGCAACAGCGGCGGCAAAAAAAGTAATCAGGAAGGAAACCGCCAAGGATGTTTCCCAAAGACTGCTTTACTCCGCAATAGCGTTAAGCGTTCCCCTGCTTATAGGCGGTGTTAGTATTGGAATGAGGGAAGGCGTTTATAAAAATAACCCTTCAGAAAACTTCATGGGGGCGGTTAACGGATTTCTTACCTTTGCGTCAACCGGACTGTTTCTGGGGTTGCTGATTGGCGCAAGAAGCTTTGAAGGAAGCGGGTCGTGGTCTGATATGTTCGGACCTGTTATAAGCGGAATTATCGGAGGAATTATAGGTGTTATCGCCGGAACAGTTGTCGCGTGTCTGCCAAAGGTACGGGAGGCGTTCAGAGATATTCCGGTTTTGTATTACACTCCCACTGCCATAAGCGCCGTAGGCATGACTATCGTTATTTTCAACATCTGGAGATAGCCTAAAACAGCTCCCCTTGCGCTGGAACCGCCGGCTTTTTAGGCTTGGAAGAAAGCAGAGCGATAAATTCGTCCTCGCCGATGACGGTGACTCCAAGTTCGCGCGCCTTCTTGTTTTTTGATGAGCCGGAAGCGGGATCGTTGGTAACAAGGTAGGAAAGCCCCTTCACTACCGATGATTTTGCCTGCGCGCCGAGGGCTTTTATTTTCTCTTCCGCCTCTCCCCTTTTCATGGACTTTAGTTCGCCAGTAAAACAAAATGAAAGCCCGCGCATCGGCTGGGTATCTTCGGCAGGCGGCGTCGCGATTGATATTACCCCCGTTTTTAATACCGCATCCATTTCCTTCGTACATTCTTTAAGTCCGTCTACGATTACGGAAGCGGTTATTTCCCCAAGTCCGTAAACGGCGGCAAGATCGTCAACACTTGCTTTTCGCAATTCTTTAAGCGTGTCAAAACCGGCGGCGGCGATTTTTTCCATTGTTGTTTCGGCGATGCCTTCAAAGTCAAACCCCGCGACAAAGGCCGCGAGAGAGAGTTCCCTTTTTGTCTGAATATGGCGGATAACTTTAGCGGCGGAAAGATCGCCCATTCTGTCGTATTCGGCAAGTTCTTCGGTTTTCAACGTGTATAAATCGCCTATTTGCCGTACCCTTTCTTTTTCAAAAAGCTGACCTATCAATTTTTCTCCCAACTCGCGTATATCCAGCACCGACACCCATTTTTCAAGACGGTGCAAAAGACGCTTAGGACAGGCGGGGTTCGGGCAGTAAAGACGGGTTCCCGCATCCGTGAGAGTTGTTCCGCAAGAACCGCAAACCTGCGGGAATTCAATTTCTTTGGTTTCATCGGAAGTTGAAACAGGAGCAAGCCCTTCAATCTTTGGGATTATTTCGCCGCGCTTTACCACAGAAACTGTCGAGCCGATTTTCAGCCCCATGGCGCGTATCATGTCCGGGTTGTTGAGGTTCGCGCGTTTTACCGTTGTTCCGGCAAGACGCACAGGATCGACAACGCCGATTGGCGTATAGGTCGCGCCCGACTCGCTCCATATAACTTCGCGCAGGACGCTGAACGCTGTTTCAAGTTCAAACTTAAACGCGATTTGTTTTTCCGGGCGCGCCTTGCGAAGGTCTGCCATGTCGGTCTGTACGTCCTTTACCACAAGACCGTCAATGTCAAAGGGAAGCGCGTCCCTGCCCGCCTGAGTTTCATCGCGCCACGCGATTATTTCCCGCGCTGTTGTAAATGTCTTTGTCTCTGTTGTTTGAAAACCGCGTTTTTTCAGCCATTGGAGCTTTTCAATTTCGTCCTTAAAAAAACCGTCGTCGTTAAGGGCGGACGCGTCATAGACAATCAGTTTTAAGTCTTCACAGCCTTCGCCGTCCTTGCGGCGCATAATCCCGTTGGCGGCGTTTCTGCAATTTGCTTTGTCAGAATACTTTTCTTTCCAGACATCATGGGTCATCACGACCTCGCCCCTTACGCCGCCCGTAAACTGAACGTCCAATTTCTGAACAGTTCCTGCCATACGCCGTGCGTTCGCGGTTATGACATCGCCGGTAATGCCGTCTCCGCGCGTAACCGCCCGCACCAGCGTCCCTTTTTCATACTGAAGTTCAAGGCTCGCGCCGTCCAATTTATACTGAACGATAAAAGTTTTTGTTAACCTATTTTTTTCATTGGTTAACGTTGAAACGTCGTTTTTGTTTTTATCCGCTTTTTTTCGCGCTGTTTCCGTCAAATTTTGCTCTTCCATCCCCATTTTTTCCGCCCACGCAAGAAATTCCTGTGGATTGGAAGCCTTGTCCTGACTGCCCATCGGGATAAGGTGGCGGGCTTTGGGAAAGCCGTCTACATCCGGCGAGGTTCCTATTTTTTTCAACACGTCGCTTTCCGGCGCAAGCGTTCCAAGTTCGTCCCAGAGCAGGTCAAACTCCCCGTCCGAAATCTCCGCTTCCCCGCCGTAATAAGACGCCTGATATTTCTGTATTAAACGCTCAAGCTCGGCAACCCGCGCTTTTTTCGTCTCCATGCCGGTATTATAGCATAAACGCAAATTGTTCTGTAACGACTACAGGCGGGCTGTGTAGACTGACCCGCCGAATCATTAAGGAATAATAAAAATTTATTTGATTTCCATTGACAAATCGGCAGGGGGCGGGGTATATTTACAATGGTTGAATAATTGCTCAATTATTGGAGGCTAGGGTGAAGCAGAAAATACCGGTTTGTGATTGCGAGGTTATCCACGAGGATGTGGTCAAGCGGGTGCGGAAGACCATGCCGAAAGAGGAGGATTTTTACGATCTTGCCGACCTTTACAAAATGTTCGCGGACTCTACCCGCGTCCGTATCCTGTGGGCGCTTTCCCGCCATGAAATGTGCGTCTGCGATATAGCGGTGCTTCTCGGCATGACGAAGTCGGCTATTTCGCACCAGTTGAAGTCCCTGCGGCTTGCCAATCTGGTCAGGTATGAAAAACAGGGAAAAGTGGTCTACTATTTTCTGTCCGATAGTCATGTGAAAGACATCTTTGAAAAGGGTTTTGAGCATATTCATGAATGAGGTTTTTGTAGAATAATTTTTTTTGGCTCAATAGTTGAATGATTGAGCAATTATAGCAAGGAGGAATTTATGTGCGATCAATATTGTGAAAAAGACGAAGAAAAAAGGGAAAAAATAAAACTTATAGCGGGGGCGGCGGTTTTTGCCGCCGGCATAATAATTGACTACATATTTGAACTTAACCAATACGTTATTTTAGCGGTATTTATCGCCGCGTATCTTTTGCTCGGCGGCGGCGTTGTACTGCGTGCGGCTAAAAACCTGATCCGCGGTCAAATATTCGATGAAAACTTTTTGATGAGCGTCGCGACTATCGGGGCGTTCGTTATCGGCGAATACCCCGAAGCGGTTGGAGTAATGCTGTTTTATCAAGTGGGGGAAATGTTTCAGGAAATGGCGGTTAGTAAATCAAAACGCTCCATTACCGCCCTTATGGATATACGTCCCGATTTTGCCAACCTCAAAAAAGACGGCGAAATATTAAAAGTCGCTCCCGAAAGCGTAAGCATAGGGAGCGTCATTATTGTTAAACCCGGCGAAAAAATACCGTTGGACGGAGAAGTAACAGAGGGCGAGGCAATGCTCGACACCGCCGCTCTCACTGGCGAGTCCGTTCCGCGAAAAGCAAGGGCGGGAGATTCAGTTCTCTCCGGTTGTATAAACCAAAACGGCGTGCTGACAATAAAAGTAACAAAAACTTTCGGTCAGTCCACAGTCGCTAAAATAATTGACCTTGTTGAAAACGCGTCAAACAAAAAAGCGCCAACAGAAAATTTTATCACGAGTTTTTCCCGCTACTACACTCCTGTTGTGGTAGGGCTTGCCGCTCTTATTGCGGTAATCCCGCCGCTTTTTGGCTTTGGTCACTGGGCGGAATGGGTAAATCGCGGTCTCATCTTCCTCGTTATTTCCTGCCCCTGCGCCCTTGTAATTTCCATTCCGCTTGGATTTTTCGGCGGCATAGGCGGCGCTTCACGAAGGGGCGTTCTGGTAAAGGGCGGCAATTTTCTTGAAGCGCTGAACAATCTTGACATTGTAGTTTTTGATAAAACCGGAACGCTTACCAAAGGAGTTTTCAAAGTAACAAACATAAAAAGCGCGAACGGCTGGAGTAACGAACAACTTCTGGAATACGCGGCAAAAGCGGAGTCTTTTTCAAACCACCCTATCGCGCTTTCCATTTTGAAGGCTTACGGCAGGGATGTTGAAAAAAGTGAGCTTTCCGCTTACAGCGAAATTGCGGGTCACGGTATCAGCGTCAAAGTAAACGATAAAACGATTCTTGCCGGAAACAGCAAACTTATGACAGCTAACGGTATTTCTTTTACGGAAACACACGACATTGGCACTAAAGTATATGTCGCGGTTGATAATGTTTTCGCCGGATGTATCGTCATTTCCGATGAAGTAAAAGAGGACAGCAAAGCCGCCATTGCCGCTCTCAAAACGCGCGGCATCCGCAAGACCGTTATGCTGACAGGAGACGACCCGGTTATTGCGCGCGCGATTGCCGAAGAACTCAAACTGGACGAATGTTACGGCGGTCTTTTGCCCGGCGAAAAAGTAGAAAAAGTGGAAACGCTTTTCGGACAAAAACGCGCAAAGGGCAAACTTGCCTTTATTGGGGACGGCATCAACGACGCGCCCGTGCTTGCGCGCGCCGATGTCGGCATCGCGATGGGCGGTCTAGGCTCCGACGCCGCGATTGAAGCCGCCGACGTTGTGCTGATGACAGACGAACCGTCAAAACTTGTTGACGCAATCAATGTGGCGCGTTTCACCAAACGCATAGTCTGGCAGAATATTATTTTCGCGTTAGGGATAAAATGCGTGTTTTTGGCGTTAGGCGCATTCGGCGTCGCTTCTATGTGGGAAGCGGTTTTCGCCGATGTGGGAGTCGCCCTGCTTGCGATACTGAACGCTACGCGGGTGATTAACCGCCGCAAATAATTATTTTCACACCGTATAGGTACTCGCGCTGGTTGCTCCGCCGTGTCCCGTCCAGTTTGTGTGGAAGAATTCGCCGCGGGGCTTGTCGAGGCGTTCGTAGGTGTGCGCGCCGAAGTAGTCCCTCTGCGCCTGTAAAAGATTCGCGGGAAGGCGTTCGCTTCGGCAGCCGTCGAAGTAGGCAAGCGCGCTTGCGGAAGCGGGCGTGGGGATGCC
>JAISSH010000117.1 GCA_031273265.1 Treponema sp. | reverse complement strand
GAGTACGAAATCGCCTTTATTCACTACAAACAAAAAAAGTACCAGCAGGCAAGGGAAGGGCTTAACGGCGTGCTTGAATACTACAACACTCCCGACGAGGAGCTTCTCCCACAGCAGTTCAAACGGCTGGCGCAGATTGTTCTTGGCAGTATAGACGAAAAGGAAAAAAGCAGAACGCTCTTCTCAAGAAATAAAGACAAGGCCACTTGAACAAGTTTTGAATATCTTCCATAATCTACCAACACTGTTGGTTTTTTTATGGAAGAATTGCAATCTACAGAAATGCTCGATCGCGAAATTTTAGAGGACGCAAGGAAGAAGGCCGCGCGTACTTTGAAGTCAGCCGAGGATACGATACGCGCCCAAGACAAGGAATGGGAAAAAAGAACCGCAGAGGGCATTGACGATCTTGAAAAAAAATACATTGAACAGAAAGAATTGGCCGCCGAAAAGATAATGGCGCGGCTTCCTATCGATAAACGCCGTACAAAAGTTGAAAAAATTGAAAAAATGCTGGATTCCGCCGCGGAATCGTGGTACAAGAGCCTGAGTCGAGGGCGGATTCTCGATCTGCTTGCAGTAGAGCTAAAAAAACGCATATCTTTATGCGAAGAATTTTCAGATTCCACCGAAAAACGCGCGTTTTTCTGCGGTTTGGACGTTAAAGAAGCGGAAACAACGCTGAAAAACGTGAATATTGCCTGTAAACTTGAGGAAAGTCACGCTGACGGCCAATATCCTTCTATAGTTATCGAAACGGGGAATGTGCGAATTACCGCGTCCATTCAAAAAATCGTGGATTATCTTCTGCAGGAAAAACGCGAAGAGTTGGTAGAAGCCCTCGTAGGCCGTGATTTTATGGAGGCGTTATAATGACTGAGGGGCAAGTCCGCCGAATTTCAGGCCCGATTATACGGGCGTCCGGTTTGGGAGAAGCGGGTCTCTTCGACCTTGTAGAAGTCGGAGAAAAACGCATCATCGGCGAAATTGTCCGTCTTGAGGGCGGAGAGGCTGTCATTCAGGTTTACGAAGACAACACCGGCCTAAAAGTCGGAAGCCCTGCCTATTCCACGGGCCGCCCTCTTTCCGCCCTGCTCGGCCCGGGGCTTATGGGAACAATTTACGATGGTATTCAGCGGCCTCTTGAAAAACTCTACAAACACGACGGCGCGTTTATGGCCCCGGGCGACAGGGGCAACCCACTCGACCCGGAGAAAAAGTGGCGCTTTATTCCAAGCGCAGAGTTAGCCGCAAAAATCGCCTCAGGGGAAAAAGTCCCCGCCGCCGCCGGAATGATTCTTGGCTCTATAAAAGAGACCGAGAGCGTTATCTGCAAGATAATGGTTCCGCCGAATATCAAGGGCGGCGAAATTACGCACCTTGCAGGCGAGGGCGATTACACTATTTTTCAGGCGGCGGCAAAAACTTCCCTTGGCGTGGAAATTCCATTCGCGCAGTGGTGGCCGGTGCGCCTGCCTCGCCCTATCGCGGCGCGACTTTCGCCGGACCAGCCTCTTATCACGGGCGAGCGCGTCATCGACATTTTTTTTCCATTGTCAAAAGGCGGGACGGCCGCAATTCCCGGCGGTTTCGGGACGGGTAAAACAATGACCCAGCACGCGGTGGCCAAATGGTGCGATGCGGACGTAATTATCTACATCGGATGCGGAGAGCGCGGCAACGAAATGACGGATGTGCTTACGGAATTCCCCGAACTTCAAGACCCGCGCTCAGGGCGCAGTTTAATGGAAAGAACTCTGCTTATCGCCAACACTTCAAATATGCCCGTTGCCGCGCGTGAGGTGTCAATTTACACGGGCGTAACGCTTGCGGAATTCTACCGCGACATGGGCTACCACGTCGCGATAATGGCGGACTCCACCAGCCGTTGGGCAGAGGCGTTACGCGAACTTTCCGGGCGCATGGAAGAAATGCCTGCCGAAGAGGGATTTCCGGCCTATCTTCCGACAAGGCTCGCCGAATTTTATGAAAGAGCAGGGCGAGTGCGCACTTTAAGCGAAGCGGAAGGCTCAGTCTCGATAATCGGGGCTGTCTCTCCTCCGGGCGGTGACTTTTCCGAGCCGGTAACACAGCATACAAAAAGATTTATACGCTGTTTTTGGGCTTTGGATCGCGACCTTGCCAACGCCCGGCATTACCCGGCAATCAGTTGGATCGACAGCTATTCGGAATACGCCGAAGAAGTGCAGAGCTGGTGGGAGCACGTTAATCCCGAATGGAAGGAAATCCGCAAAAAGTGCATGGATCTTCTAAAACAGGAACAGCGGTTAGCTGAAATTGTGCGCCTCATCGGGCCCGATGCGTTACCTGACGAGCAAAAATTAATTCTGCTAACGGCGCAGGTTATCAAAGACGGTTTTCTTCAACAAAATTCATTTGACGATGTTGATATGTTCTGCGTTCCCGATAAACAGGTGCGCCTTTTGGAAATAATTATGGAGTTTCACGAACGAGCGCGCACCTGCATCGGGCTTGGCGCTCCGATGACAAAAATATCTGAAACAGGATTGAAAGAAACAATGTCCCGCCTTAAAAGCACGGTAAGAAACGACGATCCCGGCGGATTTAATTCGTTTGAGGGAAAAATGCGCAACACGCTTGACGAGCTTGAAAGAGCTTACCGCACAAGGAATGTTTTATGAGAGGCATAGAATACAAAGGGCTTGCCCGAATTGAAGGGCCTGTAGTTATCACCTCACGCAGCCGCAACGTCGGTTTTAACGAAATGGTTGCTGTCTACGACCGTGAACACAGTAAAAGGCTTGGCCGTGTTGTGGATTTAAGCGAAAACTGGACAGCGGTTCAAATTTTTGGAAACAGTACCGGTCTTTCCGCCGAAGACTCCCGCGTTGAATTTCTGGATAAGCCGATGGAGCTCCGCGTTGGGACAGACCTTTTAGGGCGCGTCTTTAACGGACTTGGAGAGCCGATTGACGGGTTTGGCAGTATTTTTTCATCTAAAACCCTCGATATTAACGGCCTTCCTATTAATCCTTACGCGCGAACTTACCCTCGCGATTTTATTCAAACGGGAATTTCCTCGATAGACGGAATGAACACGCTCATCCGCGGACAAAAACTTCCGATATTTTCAGGTAACGGCCTGCCCCACAACCGCCTCGCCGCGCAGATTGTACGTCAGGCGAAAATTCTTTCCTTCGATAATGAATCTTCTGCGGGCGAACAATTTGTCATTGTCTTCTGCGCGATGGGCGTAAAAAACGACGTTGCGCGTTTTTTCCTCGACGACTTTGAACATTCGGGAGTCCTTTCCAACGTTGTGGTTTTTCTCTCGCTCGCGGACTCTCCTTCGCTTGAAAGACTGGTCGCGCCCCGCTGTGCGCTAACCGCCGCGGAGTACCTCGCCTATGAAAAAAACATGCACGTCCTTGTCGTGATGACGGACATGACTAACTACTGCGAGGCGATGCGCGAGGTTTCTTCTATTCGCGGCGAAGTGCCGAGCCGAAAAGGTTACCCCGGCTATCTTTACTCGGACCTCGCGTCGTTATACGAAAGGGCCGGTAAAATAAAAGGTTCTACAGGCTCAATTACGCAAATCCCGATCCTTTCCATGCCCAATGACGATATCAGCCACCCGATCCCAGACCTTTCCGGCTATATCACAGAAGGGCAGATTGTTCTTGATCGCGAACTTTATCAGAGGGGAATATATCCGCCCGTCGCCGGGCTTCCGAGTCTTTCGCGTCTTATGAAAGACGGAATAGGCCCGGGCATGACGAGGGAGGATCACAAAGATGTTTCCAGCCAGCTTTTTGCCGCCTACGCGAGAGTGAAGCAGGTGCGAAACCTCGCCTCGATTATCGGCGAGGAGGAACTTTCAGGCGGTGACAAGCGTTATCTGATATTCGGCGAAAAGTTTGAGCAGGTTTTTCTGACGCAGGGCGAGTACGAAAACCGCGACATAAGCCGCACGCTAGACCTTGGCTGGAAAGTGTTAGCCGATCTTCCCAAGGAAGAGCTTTTGCGCGTCAAAGAAGAGCACATCGAAAAGTACATGAAAAACGCCGTAAAAAACGCGTAAGTTACAAGCGACTATCAGGCGCGGTTTTTTACCCACCAAATAATCTCTTTCCTTTTTATTCCTTCGTAACAGACGTATTCTTCATTTTCTCTTTCTTTGGAGATTTTCTTTAATTTTATAATCTCATTAATCAATTTTTCTTTATCCTGTTTCAAAAATACTACAGAATATTTCATTCCGTTTCTTCTTATAAAAATATTTACGTTATTGATTATTAAAAACGGGTACTCTATTAAAATAACATTTTCCATGTTTTTTATTTCAGCAATCATATTTGAATATATTTCATCTGTTAATTCAAAATAAACATTTTTATAATGAAAACCCAGTCTTTGAAGACCTTTTTCAATAAGGTATTTTGCAAGAATATTTTCGCTGTCAAAGTATCTATTTGAAGTTATAATACGTTTATTTTGATAATATCTAATTGGATATTCAGTGTTGTTTATACTAATAAAATCATCGTTGATAATAACTAAATTTACAAATTTGTCCAGATAAAGTTCGCTGAGAACACTTCTATATTTTACAGGAACATCTGTATTTTTTATAGATATATCGTTTTCCTTAAAACACAAAGCAACCATCGGTATTATATTTACCGCAATCAACAATAATAAATAAAGTACTCGCGGTTCATTTATTATAAAGAAACTTAAAAATAAAGCAAAATGACCCACAAACAATATTGAAGTTGATACAGGAGAAAAATATACCAAGTATTTATCGCTTTTTTCTATAACCGCGTCATTATACCTTTTTGTAGAAAGATGAATATTAATACAAAAAAGCGCCAATAAAACAAAAGGAGCTAACCAAATATCTTTATACGCAAGAATTGGATAATATGAAATAGATATTTGAAATACATTGACAATTATCATTATTATGGCATACTCAGTTCGTCCGCATCTTCCTTTGGTTATTTTTTCCGTCATAATTAAACAAACCGTGCATATAATTAAGGGAATAAAAATATAGTTAAAAATATACATGTTTATAACGCCTTTTTATACACAAATCACGGATACTTTTTCTTAAAACCTGTAACACGCGCACTGGCGGTAACGTTAAACGCCGAGCGCTCCCCTCTTGCAAGGTAGTGAAAGCCGAGACCGGCTATCATGGCGGCGTTGTCTCCGCACAGCTCAAGCGGCGGAAAAACGCAGTTAAGTCGCGTCTGTTCGCCAAGGCGCGAGCGCAGGTAACTGTTAGCCGCAACGCCGCCGCCTGCGACAATGGTAGTGATGCCTGTATCTTCGGCGGCGTTTAACAATGCGCGTAACAGTATTTCCACGGCGGTTTTTTGAAAAGAGGCGGCTATGTCCTGCGGTTGAGGAGAGCCTTCCTTCATCTTGAACATTTCAAGTTGATTGACAACCGCTGTTTTTAAGCCTGAATACGAAACATCGTAGCGGTGTTCGCCCTTGTGAAGGGACGGCATAGGAAAGCGGAAAGCGTTTGAGTCTCCGTTACGCGACATTTTATCAATGACAACGCCGCCGGGATAGCCAAAGTTATAAAATTTCGCCACTTTGTCAAAGGCCTCTCCTGCCGCGTCGTCAATTGTAGTACCGAGTACCGTAATGTCGTCAAAATTGTCCGCTCTGCAAATGATTGTATGCCCCCCCGAAACCAAAAGCCCCAAAAATGGATACTCCGGCTTGTTTTCCGCGACAAGGCGCGGGGCATACAGGTGCGCCAGCATGTGATCGACGGCGATAAAGGGAATGTTACACGCCCACGCGAACGCCTTGGCAAAGGAGAGGCCGACTAAGAGCGAGCCGAAAAGACCGGGACGGCTTGTTACGGCGACAGCGTCGATGTCCGCGACTTTCAATTCCGCTTTTTCCAGCGCGTCTTTTGTTACCGCGTAGATCCACTCAATATGTTTTCTGCTTGCGATTTCAGGGACTACTCCGCTCCACGGCGCGTGAAAAGGTATCTGCGTAGCTATAACATTGGAGAGAATTTTTTCCCCGTCCTGCACCACGGAAGCGGAACACTCATCGCAGGAAGTTTCAATGCCAAGAATTTTCACAAAAGACCCCTCAAAAAGATCTCACGCAAAGGCGCAAAGGTACTAAGTACGCAAAGTTGTGATACGTAAATCCTGCGATTTACCATCAAGCTTTCTGCGTGAGACAAATTAAGATAGAAAAAATAAAAAATTCCCATATCATAGTTTATCGAGAAACTTGTATATATGAAAAGCCCACGAACAACAACTCCGCGTCCTTTGCGTCTTAGCGCCTCTGCGTGAAATCTCTCGAACTAATTCATTTTCCAATTATACTTGAGGCGGTCTTGATTGTGTAACCCTGATTTGTAAGAAGCGAAAACTGTTCGGCTAATAGCGGAGCCAGCAGAGGCGACCATGTGTGGCCGATCATCACCGCGCTTCCGTCTTTTTGAGCGCGGACAAGCCCGTTTGAAATATAGCGAAGCATCGATTCGCGATCCTGTTCGTTGTCAAGAAACACGTTCCTCTCTCCAATGGCCATGCCAAGCTGACGCGCCACATCGGGAACAACAGTTTCGGCAGTTGTCCGCGAATCTAAGAAGCGCAAATTATTCTCGGCGCAAAAAGCGAGTATCGTTTTCATCGCATCCCTGTCCATGGTTACTTTCGACCCCTGATGATTGTTGATACCGGCAATAGGCCCAACCTCCGCGACATTGCGCCTGAGTATTGAGCGAATTTCGTCCGCGCTCATGCCGCAGTAAATCGCGCCGGGGCCGGGGTTCTGAGCGCCCAAGGCTTCCATTGGCTGATGAAGGAAAACTTCCTTTCCGGCGGCTCTTATGCGCCGCGCGGCTTCCGCGGAATGGGGCAAGCCGGGCAAAACCGCGATTGTAAGCGGTCCTGAAATACGCAGGAAAGGCTCCAACTCGCGAAGGTTGTTGCCGGCATCGTCTATCACAAAAACAAGCGTCCCTGAATTGACAATTTTTCTTTCAGGCGCGGAAGCCGGGGCGCTGTTAGCTGACACAGGTGTTACGCTAGGTGAAGTTTTACTTGCGGACGGAGTCGCTCGCGCGGCAGGAGCGGTGTTAGCTGACACGGGAGAAGCGCGAGAGGGAGTTTTGCTTTCTGCCGGAACTGTGCGCACAGGAGAGGCGCTCTGTTTTTCAACCGGCGCTTTCGCTGGCGTTTGCGCTTGCTCTGACGGGAGTTGCACAGAAACGCTGATAGCAGGTTTCGGTTTTTCCGTAACAGGCTCTTCAATTTTATTTTGCTCAAGCCTCCCCGCGACAGCCTCTTTCGGTTTTTCATACTCAACATTGATATACGCGGCGGCGATGCAAACCGAAAGAACGATAAGCACGCCGACAAGAAAAAACGCCCTCTGCGTATCGGAACGTTTTGAGGGAAATCTTCGCCCTGCCGTCCTAGCACAATTGCCTGTTTTTGGGCGTTTTTTTGGCATTTTTACGGTTTTTACCTCAATTTTCTTCGTTTTTTGCGTCGTTTTCTTCTGCGAACTGTCCTTTTTGGCCGTTTTCAATATCTTTTTCATGTTTTACTGATTATATATCGGCATTTTCCTTCATTTAACTTGCCTAAAATCATCAATTAATAGATAATTAGAAAACTGCTAAATTTTGCAAAAGGAGAAAAAAATGAAAAAGAAAATTGTCCTCGCCTATTCGGGCGGTTTGGATACGACAGTGATCATTCCGTGGTTGAAAGAAAATCAGGACTGCGAAGTTATCGCGGTGTGCGTCGATGTTGGGCAGGCCGCGGATTGGAAGGCGATTCAAAAAAGGGCGATGACTACCGGAGCCGCCGCATGTTACGTCGCCGACGTTAAAAAGGAATATGTTGAAGAATACATCTGGCCCGCGCTTAAGGCCGGAGCAATTTACGAAGACAAGTACCTCTTGGGAACGTCAACCGCAAGGCCGCTCATCGCGAAAGTTTTAGTTGAATACGCGCGAAAAGAAAAAGCGGCCGCAGTCGCGCACGGAGCAACAGGCAAGGGAAACGATCAGATTCGATTCGACCTTGGCATTATGGCGCTTGCCCCTGACCTTGAAATAATCGCTCCGTGGCGGACATGGAAACTTAAAAGCAGGGAAGATGAAATCAGGTATCTTTCAAGGAGAAAAATTCCCGCTCCTGTAACGAAAAAAAATTCCTACAGCATGGACGACAATCTGTGGCACATTTCTCACGAGGGGCTTGAACTTGAAGACCCGTCCAATGAACCGCTGTACAAAAAAATGCTTTCTATAACGGTTGCGCCAGAAAAAGCGCCTAACAAGCCTGAATATGTCGAAATTGAATTTGAAAAGGGAATCCCGGTTGCGCTTAACGGCAAAAAAATGGAAGGAACCGCGCTTATCAACCAGCTTAACAAAATCGGCGGGGCTAACGGCATCGGCATTGTAGACATCGTTGAAAATCGGGTTGTCGGAATGAAAAGCCGAGGCGTGTACGAAACTCCCGGAGGCACTATTCTTTACTATGCTCATCAGGAACTTGAGCACCTCTGTTTGGACAGGCAGACTTACTCTTTCAAACAGCAGGCGGCGATGAAAATGGGCGAGCTTATCTATGGCGGCCTGTGGTTCACGCCGTTACGCGAAGCAATCTCCGCCTTTGTTGACAGCACGCAGGAGACCGTCAGTGGAAAGGTGCGGGTCAAACTTTACAAGGGCTCGATAAGCGCGGCGGGGGCATCTTCACCTAACTCGCTTTACAATACAAGCCTCGCGAGCTTTACAACAGGGGAACTTTTCAACCACGCCGACGCCAAGGGTTTTATTAGGCTTTACGGACTTCCCGTACTTGTGCGCTCGCTTATGGAACAGGAAAAAAAAGGCGGCGCAAAAGCGTCTTCTTCAACTTCCGCTTCGGCTTCCGGGAAAGCAAAAACAGCTTCCGGCAGGGCGAAAACAGCTTCGGCTAAGGCCAGAACAGCCAAAAAGAAGTGAAAGAAACAAGGCGCAGGGCTGTAAAGAAACCAAGCCCGACAAAAAGAAAACAATCTTCACCTAACGCGAAGCAGAGTGCCACGGAGGTAAAAAAGCCATTATGGGCAGGGCGTCTTGCCGAAAAACCCGAAGAAGAGGCTTTCGCTTTTCAAGCGTCGATAAACGTTGACAAGCGCCTTGTTTTTGACGACATTACCGGAAGCAAGGCGCACGCCGCGATGCTCGGCAGGCAGGGAATTATTCCCAAAGACAGTGCCGCGAAAATCGTCCGCGAACTTAACAACATAGCCGCTGAAATAAAATCAGGCAAACTGGAAATTGACGCGGCATTTGAGGATATACATTCCTTTTTGGAAGCAACTCTTACACAGCGGCTTGGCGACGCAGGAAAAATGGTACACGCCGGGCGCAGTAGAAACGATCAAGTGGCGGTCGATTTTCGCCTGTACTTGAAGCGCGAAGTGCCTCTTTTGCAGGCGCGGATAGCGGAAACGACGAACACCCTGCTTGACACTGCGCAGTTGCACCTAACAAGCACAATGCCGGGCTACACGCACCTGCAAAAGGCACAGCCCGTCACCCTTGGCTTTCACCTTACCGCGTGGTGCGCCGCCCTTGAGCGCGACATCTCCCGTTTTTCAGGCGCTCTTACCAGATTGGACGAATGTCCGCTTGGAAGCGGCGCGTTAGCCGGCACTACCCTCCCCCTTGACCGCAAGTCCGTAGCGCAGGAATTGGGCTTTAGAGGCGCGAGCGTTAACGCGATGGACGCTGTCGCCGATCGCGATTTTGCCCTTGAACTTTCGAGCGCGTGCGCGATTACAATGGTTCACCTTTCGCGCTTTTGCGAAGACGTGGTTCTGTGGGCAAGCGAAGAATTTAAATTTATCGATCTTGCGGAGTCTTGGAGTACCGGCTCTTCTATCATGCCTCAGAAAAAAAACCCCGACTTCGCCGAGCTTATCAGGGGCAAATCCGCGAGAGTAACAGGAAATCTTTTAACTCTTTTAACTCTGCTGAAAGGTTTGCCATACGCGTACAACAAAGATTTACAGGAAGACAAGGAAAGCCTCTTTGACAGCATGGACACGCTGAGTATCTGCCTTCGAATGTTCGCCGGTATGATGAAAAGCGCGAAGTTCAACCTTAAGCGCATGAAGGCTTCATGCACAGGCGGTTTTTTGGAAGCGACAGACACGGCGGAATATCTTGTACGCAAGGGGCTTCCCTTCCGCCAAGCCCACGAGACCGCCGCCCATATTGTACGCGAATGTATTGAAAAGGCTCATAAGCACATCGGCGCTTTAACTCTTGGCGAATTAAAAAAACATTCCAAACTTTTTGAAGAAGATATTTTCAAGGCGCTAACGCCTGCCGCCTGTGTTAAAGGGCGTATCCTACCCGGCGGCCCTGCTCCAAAAGAAGTGCGCCGTCAGATAAAGGTATTAAGAAAAAAGATACAAAATCATGTTAGGTGAAAATAGCGCGAAAGAACAATTAATATCCGCGATAGAAAAATTTATCGCTCTTTCGGCTGTACGCCTAAGCGACGATGTAATGGCGCGTCTTGCACAGATGCGCGAGCGCGAAGATACGCCCCTGCAAAAGGCTGTTTACGACAGTTATTTTGAAAATCTGCAAATGGCGCGTAACCTTAACAGGCCATGCTGTCAGGACACGGGGCTTTTGCAGTTTTACATAAAAGCCGGAAGCGCCTTCCCTTATTTGCACATAACGGCAGAAGTTTTAACACAAGCTGTGCGCAGAGCGACAGAAAGCGTGCCTTTAAGACCGAACGCCGTTAATTACTTTGACGAAAAAAACACAGGCGACAACACAGGAGAGAGAACCCCGTGGCTGTACTGGGACATTATCCCAGACTCGCAGGAAATGGAAATTACCCTGTACTTTTCAGGGGCGGGATGCAGTCTTCCCGGTCAGGCGAAAGTTTTTAAGCCCTCAGACGGAATTGAGGCGATCATCCCCTTTGTCTTTGACGCGGTAACAGGCCCCGGCGTTAACGCCTGCCCTCCCCTGCTTGTCGGGATCGGCCTCGGTCACAACATTGAAAACGCCGCCGTTCTTTCAAAAAAAGCCCTACTGCGCCCATTGGGAAAAGAGCACCCACACCCCAAAGGCGCACAGCTTGAAAAGCGCATAACGGAGGGTCTCAATAGTCTTGGCATGGGCGCACAAGGATTAAGGGGCAATCAGGCAGTTATGGGGGTGCACATTGAATCGTCGGCCAGGCACACGGCGACAATCGCGTGCGCGGTAAATGTTTCCTGCTACATGCTGCGCCGAGGCGTTATGCGCATAAATAGCGACCTTTCCTTTGAACTGCCCACCTACCATGGAGCATCGCTATGATATTTTATCTTAAGAATTTGACCACGAACATACACAAACCAACACGAACAAAAGAAAAATGTGATAATACGAGTTCGTGGCGGTTCGTTTGGTTCGGGGCAAAAAAAATTGGGGCATTGACGTGAAAAAAGTCATTAATCTACCGTTATGTGACGATGATATTCGCGATTTGCACACCGGGGATATTATCTATCTTTGCGGTATTCTCGTAACGGGGAGGGATGAGGTTTACCACAGAATCGTGGAAGACGGCCTTCCCTGCCCGGTGGATTTACAGGGCGGAGCGAATTACCACGCAGGGCCGATTGTAAGGGAAAAAACAGACGGGTGGGAGCTTGTTTCGATAGGGCCGACATCGTCCGTGCGCATGGAAAAATGGGCGGCCGATTTTATTAAAAAAACAGGGGTAAAGGTGATGATCGGCAAGGGAGGCATGGGAGAGAAAACCACGGCCGCCTGCCGCGAATACGGCGCAATTCACTGCGTGTACCCCGGAGGCTGCGCGGTGTTAGGCGCAAGTCAAATCGAAAAAATTGAAGGCGTTTTTTGGCCTGAGCTTACAATGGCCGAATGTCTTTGGGTGATGAGAACCAACGAATTCGGCCCGTTGATTGTAAGTATCGACACTCACGGAAACAACCTGTTCGCGGAAAATTCAAAAATTTACACCTCACGCAGGAAAGAATACATGGAGGAAAAATGAGCGAATACACAATAGATAAAAATGAACTGGCGCAAAGTTTTGGAGTTGATCCCTCTTTCGGCCTAAGCGACGAAAAAGTGAGGGAAAACATCGCGAAATACGGCGCAAACGCCCTTACACGCGCAAAACAAGAATCCCTCATTAAGCACATTTGGCAATCTGCCACAGAGCCGATGCTCCTGCTTTTGGTGATGGCGGCCATGATTGCTCTTGCCGTAAATATTTTTAACGCTTTTACAGGCGGACACGTAGACTATCTTGAAGTAATCGGCATTTTCATGGCCATCGCGCTTTCGGTAACTATCACTGTGGCAATGGAAGGCAAAAGCGCGAAAGCCTTTGAAGCGTTAAACAAAATCAACGAGGACATTGTTGTTAAGGCGCTTCGCAGCGGAAAGCCCGTTATGCTAAACCAGCGCGACGTCGCGGCAGGGGACGTTCTTCTGCTTGTGACGGGCGACAAAATCCCTGCCGACGGAAGACTTCTCGAAAGCACCGAACTTGCCGCCGACGAGTCCGCGCTTACAGGAGAGAGCTTTCCGGCAAAAAAAGACGCGTCCCTTGTTATCACCGATGAAAAAACTCCTCTGGCCGAGAGGCGCAATATGCTGTACTCAGGGACTTTTATTACAAGCGGTTTTGGCAAATTGCTTGTAACCGCAGTCGGCGGCAAAACCGAGTTTGGCAAAATCGCGCGAGAGCTTTCAGGCGTGCAGAAGACAACTACCCCGCTTCAGGAAAGGCTCGGGCGAATGGGAAAATTGATAACGACGGTCGGAATAATCGCCGCCGCGCTGGTGTTTGTCTCTCAGCTTGTCTCTTTCTTGATTCGGGACGAGTTTATTTTCGCGAATATAATGGAAGCCTTTGTTACAAGCATCGTCCTGATTGTCGCAACAGTGCCTGAGGGACTGCCTACCATTGTCGCAGTCTCGCTCTCGCTTAATATTATCAAATTGTCAAAACAAAACGCGCTTGTTAAAAAAATTATCGCCTCGGAAACCGTGGGGTGCATCAACGTTATCTGCTCTGACAAAACCGGAACTTTAACGGAAAACAAAATGACAGTTAACGGAGAGATAACAAACGAGAACATTTTGCGTAACGTCTGCGTAAACAGCACGGGCGAAATTGGAGAGGGCGGTCTTTTTATCGGCAACCCGACAGAGTGCGCCCTGCTTACGGCGGCAGGAAAATCCGGCTGGGATTACCGCGAAAGGCGCAAGGGCGCAAGTATCGCGCATGTTTTTCCGTTTTCCTCAGAGAAAAAAAACATGACCACCATCGTGCGCGAGCAAGACGGCTTTAGCGCCTACAGCAAGGGCAGTCCTGAAAAAATATTCAAGCTCTGCGAAATGAACGAGAACGCGCGTAACGAAATTGAAAAGCAGATAACTCTCTGGCAGGAAAAAGCCTGCCGAATAATCGCGTTCGCGCACCGCGATTTTAGCGAACTTCCGGCACTTAGCGAAGAGGCGGTTGAAAACTCATTTATCTTTGACGGTTTTGCCGCGATTTCCGACCCGTTACGCGCCGACGTTTTTGACGCGGTAAAAGCGTGCCGTCTTGCCGGAGTTGACCTTAAGATACTGACAGGCGACAACATTGTAACGGCGAAGGCTATCGCAAGCGAGCTTGGCGTTTTGAACAAAGATCGCGTCGCCGTTGAGGCGCGTGAAATTGAACCGCTGTCCGATGAAGAATTGTCGCAAATGCTTTCTAAAATTACCGTAATCGCGCGAAGTACTCCTAGTATTAAAATGCGCGTCGTAAACCTCTTGAAAGCGCAAGGAAACGTGGTAGCGGTAACAGGCGACGGCATTAACGACGCGCCGGCTCTTAAAAACGCGGACGTTGGAATCGCGATGGGCATTTCCGGCACGGAAGTTTCCAAAGAAGCGAGCGACATTGTCCTTTTGGACGATTCTTTTGCTACCATTGTAAACGCCGTGCGCTGGGGGCGCGGAATTTACGAAAACT
Organism: Treponema sp.; assembly: GCA_031273265.1. Classification (GTDB taxonomy): domain Bacteria; phylum Spirochaetota; class Spirochaetia; order Treponematales; family Breznakiellaceae; genus WQXQ01. The sequence continues at coordinate 24,792 of JAISSH010000117.1, read as the reverse complement.
TCAAACGTTTTATCAATTTTCAGCTAACGGTCAATGTGTCCGCGGTTGTCGTGGTGTTAACCTCAATTTTGCTCGGCTTTAAGGCTCCCTTTACCGCGCTTGAGCTCTTGTGGATCAACATCATCATGGACGGGCCTCCCGCTCTTGCCCTCGGTCTTGAGCCCATTCACAACGATCTAATGAAAAGACCGCCGATAAGGCGCAACGAAAACATCCTTTCGCGTCCCCTGCTCCTTCGCATCGGCTTTACGGGACTTTACATTTCGGTTGTGTTTCTTCTTCAACATTCTTTTAACTTTATGGGCGTAAAAGAAGAGCAGATGAGTACGGTGCTTTTTACAATGTTCGCGCTGTTCCAGCTTTTCAACGCGTTTAACTGCCGACAGCTTCAAAGCGACAGCATTGTTAAAAATTTCCTGAAAAACCGCCTGATGCTCGCGGTAACTTTCGCCACATTCGCGATACAGATTTTGATAATTCAGTATGCCGGCGCGTTTTTCGGCACTATCCCCCTGCCCCTCGATCTGTGGCTGAAACTGTTCGCCGTGACGAGTAGCGTAATTTTGGTATCGGAAATCGCCAAGCTCGTGATAAGACTTGTTCATTCGTCGCGAAAACTTCCGATAATATGATATGGGAAAAAGTGTTATATTTGCCGTTCTGCTTGCGGTTTTGGGCTTCTCTGTCAGCGCTCAAGATTTAAGCATCGCGAGCGAAGATTTACGGCTGGAATTGCGCGCGGACGGCGGTTTTCACCTGTTTATCAGGAAAAAGCCGGATATTGCATCGGTGCTTTTGACGGAAACAACCAAAGACCCTGCCATGTTGCTCGATAATTACGCATACCGCGCCGGTGAGTGGAACGCGATCAACGGCGACGAGACGCGCCTGTTAAACGGCGTTCCCATTCCAAGGGAAAGCAGAATTTATTCCCTCATTTCTTCCACCGTTGTAAATCATTCCGAATTAGGCGCGGCTTTTCACATCTACATTCCCTATGTTCTGTACTTCGGCTACGAAGGCGGCCGCCACGGAGAAGTTCACCTAACAGACGGAACCTTCCTCAACATTCGCGCCTTCACCCTGCCCTACGCCGACTATCGCGGCGCTTTCAGGGACAACCCTTTCAGGCTGGAGGCAAAGCAGGAGCCGAAAGCCGGTCCGCCCTCAGAATACATGAGAGAAACGCTGGAAGCCTTTAAGGAAATCACAAGCGGAAGCGGAGAGCTGATTTATTCCAAAGGCCCCGATGATTTGGTCGATTTGATTCAAAGCGTGCTTGAAAGAGAGAAAGGCAAATCTTTGGACATCGTTATCTGCATTGATACCACCAACAGCATGAAAAAATACATAGACGAGGTGCGCGTAAAACTTATTCCTATGTTGAATTCGCTGTTAAGCGGATTTCCCACTTTCAGAATTGGCATGGTACTTTTTAAGGATTACTACGATTCCTATCTTACAAAAGCTGTTCCCTTTACAGCTAACTTTACGCAGTTTCAAAACGAGCTTAACGCTATTCGCGTAATGGGAGGAGGCGACATTCCCGAAGCAGTCTACGAAGCACTGCACGACGGAGTGACAAAATTCAACTGGCAGGCGCAATCGAGAGTTATTATTTTGATAGGGGACGCTCCCCCTCACCCAAGACCGAGGGGAAAAATCACAAAAGAAATGGTAGATAAAGAAGCCGCTGCAAAAAACGTAAAATTAAACGCGATACTTCTACCGCAATAAACTGGAGAAAAAATGAACATTTTAAGCGCGATTCTATTGGGGATCATTCAAGGACTGACAGAGTTTTTACCCGTAAGCAGTTCGGGACATTTAGTTCTTTTTCAAAAAATATTCGGCATAACGGCCCCGGCTTTATTTTTCGATACCATGTTGCACATCGGTACATTGCTTGCGGTCTTCGCTGTTTTGTGGCGCGACATTCTCGAAATCCTTAAAAAACCAATTCAGCCACTCACAGGATTTTTAATCATAGCGACAATTCCTGCCGTAATCGCGGCGCTCGCTTTTGGAGACATAATAGAAGAAGTTTTTGAATCGGGGCGTTTTTTAGGCGTCTGCTTTTTGCTGACATCTGTGCTTTTAGTCACTGCGGAAATGCTTTCTAAACGCGCCGCCGCAGGAACCTTGAAAAAAGCCGGGGATATGAACTGGCTGGATGCGCTCGTTATCGGAATTTTGCAGGCAATCGCCATTGCCCCCGGCATATCCCGTTCCGGCGCGACAATATCAGGGGCACTTTCGCGCAGACTGAACCGCGATTTCGCCGCGCGTTTTTCGTTTTTGATGTCAATTCCTGCAATACTCGGCGCACTCGTCATGCAAACCAAAGACCTTGTAAAAGTCGGCGCGGCGACAGAGATTGCAAGCGAAAGCATCAGCACTGCCGCAATCATCGCCGGAACCATAAGCGCCGCGGTTGTCGGCTTCTTCGCGGTAAAACTCATGCTAAAAATCATCAAAGAAAAGTCACTATTCGGCTTTGCAATTTACACCGCGGTTTTGGGAACGCTTGTTCTCATTGACCAGCTTGCAACGCACTTTGTTTTTTGAGGTGGGGATTCTATGTTTTACATTTTTGCCACCTCGGAGAATTGAACTCCAGACACGCAGATTTTCAGTCTGCTGCTCTACCAACTGAGCTAAGGTGGCTAAATAAAGCACCGCGAAGCGGTGTTATTGCCAAACAATTAACAAGCCCAGGCACAAAAAAACGTAATCCCAGACCATTAACGCAAGCCAGCCTTTAGGCTGGCGACAGTGCCGCTTCCAAGAACGGCGTTCCCGAAGGGAACCTTCCAACAGCACCGCGAAGCGGTGTTATTGCCAAACAATTAACAAGCCCAGGCACAAACAAACGTAATCCCAGACCTTTAACGCAAGCCAGCCTTTAGGCTGGCGACAGTGCCGCTTCCAGCACGTTTCTAATATGCCAAAAACACAAAAAAATGTCAACATGGAGATATGGGGATTCGGCTTCCAGGGGCTCACATCCTGTTCGCCCCCTCCAGCCCGCCTACGTGCCTTGCGCCACATCCATGTGGCGCAACCCCTCAAAGGCTTTCGCCTTTTCGGGGCACGGCACTCCGGTTCGAATCCCCAATTACTCACTTTCTGTAAATTTTGCTGTACCATGTTACATTTACGGTTAACCGATACATTCTTGGAGATATGGGGATTCGAACCCCAGGCCTATTGATTGCGAACCAATCGCTCTACCAACTGAGCTATATCCCCGTTTTCTACCACTATTAAGCAGTAAATTGGGTATTTGGTCAAGGGGTGTTTTTGTGTATAATACTGCCGGGGGCGATTTTGACTCTTTTCGATATTCTGCGTTACGGACACGGGATTTTTTTCGTTGCTCTGCAGACCGCGCTGATGTTCGGCTTTTTTCTGGAATGGCGCAGGGACAGGAAGGCGGCCGGCTCCGGCGCGGGGGCGCAAAACGCGCCTGAAACGGCAAAAGTTTCCGTGATTATCCCCATTCACAACGAGGGGCATCGCATGGGGGCTCTGTTGCGTACGCTTCTTGAGCAGTCATGCCGCGCCCAAATCATTTTTGTGGACGACCGTAGTACCGATAAAAGCCCTGCCATGCTTGCAGGTTTCGCCAAAGACGCGGCACAGCGCGGTATTGACTGCAAGATTATCACATTGAGCGAAAACTCCGCCGCTAACCGCAAACAGTACGCGCTTTCCAAGGGCATTGCCGAAGCGGACGGGGATTATTTTCTTTTTACCGACGGCGACTGCGAGGTTCCGCCGGGCTGGGTTCGCGCAATGATGCGCCGGATTCTTGATGATGAAAAAACAGGCGCGATAATCGGGCCGGTTTTCAAAAAAAAACAGGGGAAGGGATTTTTTTCCCTTTTCCAATGTTACGATCACGCGGTGCGCTACAATTACCTCGCAGGAGCCGTCGGGCTGGGAGCGGCAGGCGGCGGCTTTGGGAACAATTTGATCATCAGCAGAAAGGCGCTGGAAAAGGTCGGCGGTTACGACGCAATTCCGCCCTCCCCCACCGAGGACGCCGCGCTCATTTCGCAGATACGCAAAACGGGCGGTTTTCGCGTCCGCGCTATCGCGCACTGCGACGCGGCGGTAGAAACAGAGGCGGAAAATTCATGGCGCGCCTTCATCAACCAGACACTGCGGTGGAACAACGGCGGACTTTTCAGCCCGGAGGCGCTCACCCGTTTCAATTACAATCTTTTGATGCTGTTAATAAGCACCAGCATTCTCGCCATTGCGTTCCTGCCCTTACTTCCATCTATTTGGCCTTTGCCGCTCGGTATTTTCATCGTCATGATAGAAAACACAATCGCGATCTTCGCTCTTTTCCGAAAAAAAATGCCAAAAGGCGGTCTGCTTATAAAGCTCGGCTATTTTATTGCTTTGCTTTTCGCGCCTGTTTACTTCACTTTGATGACCTTGATGGGTTACGCGCACATCAAGACAACATGGAAATAAAACTTACCACAAACACTCACGAACTTTTATTTAAATATCTTCTTATTGTTCGTGTTGGTTTGTGTTGGGAGGAAATTATTTAATGGTCATCTTTCAGATAACCTGCGTCATCCATCCTTTGGTATCAGCTAACGTACCGTACTGAATGCCCTTGATTGTGTCGCGGATTTCCGCTGTAAACTCGCCGACTTTTCCGCCGTTGAACACCACTTTTTTCTCTTGATATGTAAGTGAAGAAAGAGGCGTGGCTCCTGCGGCGGTTCCGCTCACGAAACATTCTTTTGTTTCTTCAAGAGCTTCGTCAACTGAGATTTTCCTCTCCGCTACCTTCACGCCCCTGTCGCGTGCAAGCTCAATGATACTGGCACGAGTAATGCCGGGCAGAATTGTATCGCCAAGCTGTGGCGTTACAAGCTCGCCTGATTTTAAGTAAAAGAAAATGTTACACGACGAGCCTTCTTCGATATATTTGCGGTGCGTCGCGTCAAGATAAACACATTCCATGTAACCGGCTTTTAACGCTTCGGATTTTGCGATGGCCGAAATTACATAATTTGAACAGGCTTTTATCCAGCCCGTGCCTTTCGGCGTCGCGCGTATGCGATCCGTCACAACGGCGGAGTCCGAACTGCCGTGCGAAAAGTAAGAACTTACCGGAGTATTTATCACAATAACGTACGGCTCAAAGGAAAGATTTACGCCGATGCCGCCTTCCGCCATTGTAAATGGCCTTATGTAAACGGAGTCCGCCGTCATAAAAGAATCTTTTTCCCATTCCGGTTTGTAAGGCGTAAAAAAACCGAGGGCGGCGTTGCGTTTGACAGTTTCAACACAGGTTTCGATAAAAGTTTTTTCGGGGAAAGGCGGCATGCACAGCCCTTCCATTGAGCGGTAAAAACGCGCCGCGTTTTGATCCGGCCTGAAAATCGCAAGCCCGCCTTTTTTCTGAGGGAAGGCTTTCAGCCCCTCAAAACACGCCAGCCCGTACTGGCTTGTGTAGTTTACAAGCGGCATATCCGCGTAGCAATTGCGTGAATTTTCCAACTTTTCAAAATCCTCAGCACTCATAGCCGCTTCTTCTTCCGGCGTCTTGTGCGGTTTTTCCAAATACTCCCCTGCCCATTTTCCGTCGGAAAATTTCGCGCGGTAGGTGATTGGATAAGTGTTTAATGCGAATGCCATAATGACTCCTTGCTTTTACTATACAAGCGATTGGTATGTGTTGCAATAGGACGGGGAAGAATATATCTATACAAATGTATAGGAAAATGTCCGAAAATGTTCATTTAGAACGACATGAAAAAAACCGACAAAATAATAGCCGTACATTTGAGGAGGAAAATTATGCGTCAAATCAATTTTTTACGGAAAATCATTCTTTTTATTAGCTTCGCTCTGCTTGTTTTAAGCTGTGACACAAGAAAAAATCATGATGATAATACCGAGTTTGGATTAACCGCCGAAGCAGTGCCTGAAGGCATACTTTTAACCATTAGTAATATTCCGCAAGATGCAACCCATTTGTGGATTAGCGTTTCATCATGGGGAGATACAGAAGAACCTGAAAGTCCCAATAGCATTATTTATTCTTATGCCGCCATAACAGATACTTCTGTTTGGGGAGTGGTTAATTCTACTCAGAACTTGGATAAGATTAAACAAACAGGTAAAGTTATTTTCCCGATTGTAGAAGCGGGAACAAAATATAGTTGTTCAGCAACTATCTACAATGAACGTGAAATCAATTTAATCAGGGAAAATGATGAAAATGTTTATCCTCGTACCGCATATGCACAGGTTATTGCAGATAACGGAATTTACTTTAACAGAGAAGATGTTAAATTAGAAATAAACAACGCACATTCTGTCGTTACAATATCTTGCGAGCCTGAATTTTCATCTAAAGTAATTTTTGACGATCAAAAATACAGGTTTGGCGTTACTATTTCAGTCGGCAATAATAGCTCCATGGGGGTTGCGGATCATCACATTCCTGCCGGATTATCCTCCGACGGATTAACTTGGGAATTTGAACCGCAAATGACTGACGCATTAAGAAGTGATAGTGATGACGGAGGGTGGCTGGAAATTGGCTCAAATTACTCTGCATGGGCTGAAGTTTATGCGAATATCATTTATGACGATATTAAATGGTCTGTTGGAATTGCCAAAACTCCTGAATTCATTTATTCTCTAAAATAAATGGCAATTTATGGATAAAAAAGAAATATTTGAATTTATCGACATTTACAAAAAACATCTACTGGAAAAAATTGATAATGTTACAGGTATTTATTTATTCGGCTCATTAACCTACGGCGGTTTTGACGAAAAAAGCAGTGACATTGATTTGGTTGTCATAACAAAAACATTATTTGACAAAACGGAACTGGAAACCGTAAAGGGTATTCATAGAAAACTAAATGAAATGAACTTAAAATGGGCAAAAAGATTTGAAGTATCATATACGCCTGTCGATATGTTAAGCGAGAAAACTATCCCGATTGTACCGCGCCCCTATTACAATGTAATATTTTACGATGAGGCAACTTACGGCAACGAATGGCTGATAAATAATTATCTATTGATTAATTACGGAAAAACAATTTACGGACAGGATTTTAATACTTTAATTAAATATAATATTACCATAGATGATGTAATCGGAGCGTGCGTTAATGATTTTTACAAAGAATGGATTCCAAAAATCAATGACGATGAATGGTTGTCTAACAGCCATAATCAATCATATATAGTACTAAATATTTGCAGAATTATTTACACAATATTCAATTCAAAGACGGAAAATAAAAAGAATTCGGCAAAATGGGTAAAAGAAAAATACAAGGAATGGGAAAAATTAATTGACGAAGCCGAAGAATGGGATTATACAAAAACAATGAATAGACGAGATAAAATAAAAGAATTTATTTTATTTGTGGAGAAAGTAATACAATATGTTTGAAAACATTTTACCGCTTTACCTGCTTTTCTTTTTTCTGTCGCGTAATTTTTTTCTGAAAGCTTCAGCAGAATTGAAAAGAGCGTAAACCGCTTTCTTATACGGGTAGTCCCAGCTTCCAGAGCGGTGAATAATTTGCCCTCCAAAGCCGGTTTTGAAACGGTAAAGCCCTGCCATTGGGTGATTGGGGTTTTCATTCGGGGGTATGCCGAAAAGGTCGTAAAATTGGCAACCTGCCTCTTTCGCGTCCTGCATGGCTCTCCATTGAAGGGCGTAAGGGGCCATCAAATTGCGCTTAATACCGCTGGACGCTCCGTAAAGATAGGTCGCGAAATCTCTGCGAAATAAAACCACAATGGCGGCTAACGTGTCTCCTTCGTGGACTGCGGTATACAGGCGCAAGGTTTGCCCTTTGCCGTTTTTGCCTTGTTCGGCGCATATTTGAAAAAGCGTTTTGTAATAGTCAAAACTGTGTATCGCGATGCCGTCCCTCTGCGCTGTCTCTTTTAAAAGCGTGTAAAAATTTTCCAACTCCTGCGGATTTGACGCAATCTGCGCGCCGCTTGTATTTACCTGCACGCCTTTTTTCTGCGCAAGCGAAACATTGTAGCGCCACTTTGGTTTCATGAGGCTGAGTATTTCCTCGCAGGAGGGGGCAAGGTTTACAAGCACGGTATCAGGCGGTTGGATGTCGGCGGCGGCGCGCAGAAAACCGGCATTTTGCAACATGGCGGATTCGCTTTCTGAAACAGCCGCGAAATCTTCGCTATCCACATTGTACCACGGCGGATCAAATCTGATAAAGACCGCGTTATGTGCAAGAAGCGGTTTTAGTTTCGCGGCAACTTGCACCAAAGCAGGGGCTCTATCCTCGGCGGAAAAATCCTCAGGCAGGACGGGCCCCCAGGGAACGTAGGTAAACGAAAAGCCGGGGGCAAGACGGCGCGAAAGGGTTAAAAGCGGAGTCTTTTCATGCCCGTCCCCCAAATCGATCAAAAAAGCGCGAGCATCCCAGCCAAAACGGGATTTAAATTCCCCCCACATCGCGGATTGCAAAAAAGATGGCGCGGTTTCACAAACTTCGAGGTCAGTTTCTATTATTTCCCTTATATATTCACGCATAAATTTATTTTTTAACCACGAACCGCACGAACAAACACGAACAAACACGAACAAACACGAACAAAAGAAATGATACAACAGGTTCGGGATGGTTTGTGTTGGTTCGTGGTAAAATTTTCCTAATGCACCTCGCCTTCGGGGATAATGGTCGTACGCACGGGTTTTCCTTCCAGACATAGTTTTTTCCCGCCGGAATAAACTTCGTTGTTTTTCACATAAATCGGCTGGGAAAAGAAAGTGTCGATGTCTATTTCCGCTGGCACTTGTGCCGAAACTGCTGCGGCTTCCTCGCCTTCCGGCAAAAGACGCGTTCCTGTGGGACAGCCGCTGGCATCCAAAACTTCAACACGTTCAATTTGCCCCCCGTCTTGACCAATGCCCTTGTTGTCGCCTGCGGCAAGGAGCATACCACGCGACTCTATCCCGCGAAGTTTTGCCGGTTTCAGGTTGTAGGCAACAATGATTTTCTTTCCAAGCAGTTGTTCCTCAGTGTAATACGGAACAAGACCGGAAACAATTTGCCGCTCCTCGCGGTTTCCCGTAACGCCCTCCCCTACTTCAAGATTTATAATGTAGAGTTTATCGGCTTTTGGATGCCGTTCAATCTTTTCGATCTTTGCTACACGTAAATCCATGATGGAAGAAAAAGACGGTTTTGCGTCCGCTCTTTCTTTTTGGCTGCCTGAATATTTTTCCCGCAGGGCTTCCACCTGCTCATCTTCAAGTTTGGCGAAAAGCACTTCGCTTGTTACCTGTCCGCCGCCAATGTCCCCTGCCCTGCCGGTGTCCTTCCAGCCGAGAGATTCTCCGTGTTTCAAACCAAAGAACGAGGCGATCTTCGCGGCTGCCTGCGGCATATAAGGTTCAATCAATACAGAAAGATCGCGCACAATAAAGGAAAGATCGCGGATCACTTCTTTTGCTTTTTCGGGGTTGTCATTACGCAGCCGCCATGGTTCGTTATCCTGAAAATATTTGTTCGCGAATGAGGAAAGTTCAAAAATTTCCCTGAAAGCGTCTCGTAATTCCGCCCTGTCAAGTTTTTCGGCTATTGAATTTTCCAGCCGCGCCGCTTCCGCCCAAAAAACAGGATTGCTCTTTCCTTCGGGAATTTTTCCGTCAAAGTAGCGCGTAACAAAAGTGAGCGTTCGGTTTACAAGGTTTCCCAGATTGCCGATAAGCTCGCCGTTTACTTTCTCCTGAAAATCCTTCCATATAAACATGGCGTCCGACGTTTCGGGACGGTTGTAGAAAATGTAGAAACGCCAAACATCGGCGGGGATTCCCGTCTCCACAGCGTCTGTGCCGAATACGCCGATTCCTCTGGATTTGGAAAATTTTCCGTTTTCATAGTTGAGGTACTCCGTGCTTGACATATGATGAAGCATCGTCCAGTTGTCCCCGCTTCCCAACTGGCTTGAGGGAAAAATCACAGTGTGAAACGGAATGTTGTCCTTGCCTATAAACTGGAAAAGCTCAACTTCATCTGGTTTCTTCCACCAGTAATTTACAAATTCACGCCAGTCGGAAAAAAACTTTCCGTTAGCCGCTTTTTTATCATTGATAATTTCCTCGCCCAAATTTCCCGTAATGGAAATGTAGCCTATCGGCGCGTCAAACCACACATAAAAAACTTTTTTTTCATAGCCGGGTTTTGGCACGGGAATTCCCCATTTTAAATCCCTCGTTATAGCGCGCTCTTTAAGACCGTCCCGTATCCACGCCTGCGTCATCTGTACCGCGTTATGCGCCCAGAAACCATTAACAGACGCGGTTTTAATCCACGCCTGAAGTTTGTCCTTTATCGCGGGAAGGTCGATGTACATGTGATTTGTATTTTTCAAAGACGGTGTGCTGCCGCAGGCGGAACACTGCGGCTCTTTCAAGTCTGTTGGATCAAGTAATTTCTGACACGCCTCGCATTGATCGCCGCGCGCGTCGGGAGAACCGCAGTGGGGGCAAACGCCGCGTATATAACGGTCGGCAAGAAACCTGTCGCATTTCGCGCAGTAGAACTGTTCGATTGTCCTTTCGCATATGAAACCCGCTTTGTCCAGCTTCAAAAAAATATCCTGCGTTACTTCGGTTTGAATAGGCGTGGATGTGCGCCCGAATTTATCAAAGGCGATATTGAACCAACTGTAAATATCGGCGTGAATCTTGTGATAGCGGTCGCACAGTTCCTTGGGGCTGATGCCTTCTTCAGCGGCGCGGTTTTCCGTAGCGGTTCCGTATTCATCGGTGCCGCAGATATAGAGGGTTTCATAACCGCGCAGTCTGCAAAAACGGGCAAAAGCGTCCGCGGAAAGCACCTGAATAAGGTTGCCCAAATGCGGAACATTGTTGACATAGGGCAAGGCTGATGTAATTAAGCGTCTTTTCATATTACAATTATGATAACCAAAAAAACTTAATCATTCAAGTTAATGTGAAAATTTTAATGTGAACTCGTTTGTCCATGTTTCGCCCGGTTCCAGAGAAACGGTAAAAACGGACAAAATTCTGTCTGCCTGATAAAATTTACCGCTGTGCGCCGGGACAAGGCAGCCGGAAAACGGTTTTGTCGAAGAAAGGATTATCTGCACTTCATTTTTAATGTCGAGAATTTTAAGGTTTTCGGTATTGTTCATTATTTTCTCGGCAGGGGTTTCTTTTCCGCTTGAATCCGTGTTATAGAAACGGACAAACTCATCTCCTTCGCCCGCGAATGAAAAATCAATTTCTGCGGCAAGCAGGAATTCTTCCCTTTCCTTGCCCGTATTTTTCAGCGTATATGTTACGCTTAAAATATCTTTTTTTAGCAAATAACATTTGTTAATTTCGACAGCGGCAAACGGCGCGCCTTTACCCGGTGCGGGCAGTTTGAAAATGGATTTACCCTTGCGATCCTGAGAAACCGCCTCGAATTGTTCGTTAAAACAGAGCCGCGCTCCCGCCGTCAAATCATTCGTTAAATTTTCAATTTTAGTTTCAGGCGGTACAAGCGCGTCCGCGAAAGCTGTGCGCCGCGAGAAAACGCCGTTGATGTCAAAAGAACCGCAGTCAAGATAATTCCAGTCCTTGGGAAGATAATCAAGCTCAAATATGCCCGCTCCCTTAGGCTGAATATAACAGTTTATTCTGGCGTCCTGAAAAAGGAATTCCTGCGCGCCGTCAAGATCAAAATCGTACTGTATCAATGATGAAACAAATCTGCCCTTTTCTCTGGACAACTGCTCGGCGCGTAACAGGGAACTGTACGCCGCTTTGCGTAATTCATTGCGGCGAAGTCCGTCCCCCGGAGTAAATAAACTTGAGTCCTGCGCCTTCCATAGTTCTTCTCTTGCGCTTTGTTTGCGCCACTTGTCTCCTTTCAATTGATTGATAAGTACATTGGTAAAAATCATTTTTGAATAAATTCCGCTCGCTTCGCAGGTGTCGATAATGAAACGGCGCGGAGAAAAATTATTGTTGATGGATGATGAATTGGGGAAGGCCGCTTTTTTTTGCGGTTTGTGTGTTTTAAGAATTTTCCACGGTAAAACAGTCTCAATAAAATCCGCAGAAAGAGAAAGCTCTTCAAAAAAACGATTCCACGCGCTGTCCGGCGCTTCATGTTGACCGCAAGCCGGTTTGTCCGGAAAGACAGAGATGATCGTGGTGTCCGCCGAAAGAGCGCTGTCTTTTTCCATGCTGTCTTTCAATTCCAGAAAAACTTCGGAAAGGCTTTTTTCGGCTAACACGGATCCGGCAGACAGCGAAACGGGAAAAACATTTACAATTTTTCCCTGATCTTCGCTGATGCACGGAAAAAAAAGCTCTCCGCCTGACATTCCGGCTTGAGTAAACTGCTCCTGCGATAAAAAAGTATAGTTCATGTCGCTGGCGGCAAGAGCCGCCGCAAGATTCTGTTCCCACGCCATGCCCGCTATCCAGCAGCCAAGCGGACGTTTGCCAAAATGTTTTCGCAGATACGTGGTTAAAAGCTCTATTTGCCCTATTCTGTCCTGCAGAGGAATCAACGGCAGCATAGGCTCATAAAATCCGCCGCCGAGAATCTCCGCCTGTTTTCGCGCCGCCATATCTTCGATTAACATGAAAAATTCAGGGTGCGTCCGCTCTACCCAGTAAAGCAAAACTCCCGAATAATGCAACACCGCCTGAATGTTCGAGTAACGGTACAAGTTTGAAACAAAGGGGCGCATTTTATTTTCATATACATATTCAAACTCGCTTTCATTTGCCCCGGACGGAACATGGGCATGAGATCCAAGAATCAGATTTATCTTTTGACCTTCTTTCACCTTGCCTCAATCATCTTGAACAACAATACGGACGCCGTGGAAAAAACAAGAGACAGCAGTCCCATGGAAATTAAAACCAGCGGCTTTCCGCGCAGAAAACGCGGAACCGCTTCCAAAGCCGCCCTGCGGCGGATTTCGCCCAGAATAACAAAAACAAGAAACGTTCCTGCGGAAAAACCAAAAGAAAGCGCTGCGGCTTTGCCAAAACTATTGGCAAGATTAACGCAGATAAAAACCGCCACGGCGGTTATACCTCCCGGAAAACCAAGGGAACATTCATCACCGCTGTCCCGTTTCAACACATAGGTAAAAAATAAAAACTCCAAACCGCTATAAACCATAGAACTGACGGGGAATATCAATAAATAGATAAAAATACCGGAGGAAATAAAAGAAAAGATTCCAGAAAAAACAACCCATAAAAGTAAAACTGTTAAAAATATTATCCCCATTTTTATCAGAATTGAAATGTTATCGTCTCTCCCCGACACGGAGTTATCTTTAATTCCAAGTCCGCATTGCAAGACAAGATTCATTGTAAACGCGGAAGAAATAACCAGAAAGAAAACAGGAATTTGATTCATTTTTCATCTTCTCCGGGAAAGAAAACGCTTTTACTGTACTGATACAAACAAATGAAATATCCCAATAACAGCAACGCTCCGGCGGAAGCCGCGAATATCTCCATCGGGAAAAGAGAACCCGCCTTAAAATACATAATTACAACCATACCCTGGGAAGTTCCGGGAAAGGAAAGGGAACAGTATGATAACGGTTCCCTGATTATAGAAAAGACAATCAGGAGTACCGCCAGAATTGCCGCTTGTGAGACAGCGTCCGAAATAAGATCGAAAACGTCGGCTGTATGGCTATCGGAAAGAGACACAATTCGTTCAAACGTTCCCGATCCTGAGCAAAATAACGGAATCAACAAAAGCGGAACAAGAACTTCATAGGCGGCATACGGACACAGTATCCAAAACAACAAAAGATACACGCTTCCAAAAAAAGAAGCCATGCAGGTAAAGATATGAATTCTTCCCAACTTGGGCAGGAACTTCCTTCCCGTTTCAGATAACAGGAAAGAGAAAGCAAACGACGTAAGCCCGTATACCCAGAATATTCCCAGCGCCGTCGTAACAGCCCATGAAAGGCGCGCGCTGGACATAATCAAAAGACCGGCGCCGGATAATCCTCCCAGCGGAGAAAGGGAACCCCAAAAAGAATGTTGTTCTTTTATACTCATTGGTTTTTCCCTTCCGTGTAAGCGGGCGAGGACGATTCAATCCGCGCAACATAAATTTGAATAACGCTTTGCGGCAATTTATCAAAAACTTGAACCGCATGCGCGCTCAGGGGAATTACATCATCTACCCTGCCGTTATCTGAAACAACCGCACCAAGAGGGACAAGAATCCCGTCTCGGAATACCGCAAACACAAACATTTTATCCGTACTGTTGTACATTGTATACCAATAACCAAAAAGTTCCGTTTTTTTTCCGCTGTTTTTAATATACCCTGAAACCCGGCGAGAATCGCCCGCGGCTATAAATGAACCGTTCACCGCCCTTAAAACATTATGCGCAAGAAGCGGCTGCGTTAAAACCCAAATCAAAGCTATTAAAAACAGAAGTCCCGTTATCCATCCGAAGAGAATCGCCGCGTCTTTTATATCAAAATTCTTTTTCATAAATAATTCTCCGGAACAGCGCTGCGTCCGCCGCGTGAAATAAAGAATCTGTCTTCAAAAAGTTTTATAAGAGGAGTCATACAATTTACAAGAGCGAGAGCGATAAAGCAGCCGGAATATTCCATGCAAAGATAACGGAAAAACCATGAGAGAACAGCGCCCAAAATAACGGAAAACAACATGCCGGGGAATAATTTAGCCCCGCTTGCGGGCTCGGCGGCAAGAATAAAAGCCGCCGCGATAGTACCGCCTGAGAAAAGACCGTACAATACGTCCCCATTCCAGAAAATTCCCGATAAATCTCCTGCAAATCGAATCAAAAAACCATACACAGCCAGAAAGACCAGCGGCACCCAGCCGCGGTTAATTCCAAAAGCGGTAATAACGACAGTTCCCGCCAAAAGCGCGAAAAGCCCTCTATCGGTAATTAAGCCCGGATTATTTGAAAAAAGAAGATCGATATAACCAGACGGAAGCTGAACGCCGGCGATGTTGAAAACCGAATCGTTAAAAAACGCGGTAACGGAATTATCTATGTCGCTTATATCGGCGGCAGAAGCAAGCTCCGCGATTGAAGGCTGAGTTGAAAGAGCGTCTGTGAACGCGGCAGACCACGAGAAACGGATAAAAAGCCAGCCTCCAAGCGCGGGATTAAGCCAATTTGCCCCAAGACCGCCAAAACTGTACTTTACTACCGTTACCGCAAAAGCGGCGCCTAACGCCGCGTAAACAGGATGAATTTGATTTGGCAGTAATAAGACAAGAATCATCGCGGAAGCCGCGGTACTGCCGTCCGTGATTTTGGAGAAGCGGCTAACGCGCCATGTCAGTAAAAACTCCGTCAATAACGCGGTAAAGAGCGTGATAAGCGCGATAAAAAGGGACTGTCCATTGTCCGTGAAAGCCGACTGTATCACGCAAAGCATGGCGCATCCCGCTACCAGCCACATTCTTCCTGTACTGTGCAAGGAGATATTCAACTGCGGTCTATACCAATAGAACAACCTTTGTTCAGGCAATCTTTCCCTCCTGTTTTTTTTCCAAAATAATTTCAGATAACGGCAGTGCGGCCGGGCAGACTATTTTACAGCACCCGCATCCGTAACAGCCGGTTGTTCCCAAATTATCCAGTCCAAGATTTTTTATGCGCTTATAAATATTCTGCGGGTCAAGTCCCACCGGACACACCGCCCTGCATTCGCCGCAATTAATGCAGTTCTGCTGTTTATGAATCGCCGCTTGAGCTTTGGTCATCGCGGCAATCGCATAACAGGTTTTCCCGACAGGCTCGTCAAGGTACATAACTTCCCTTCCCGAAAGAGGAGAACCTGTTACAATTCTATACGGTTTATCACTAAATCCTCCGCATTGTTCAATCAATTCGCCTATTCTGGTTCCTATCCTTACTCTCATAATTTGCGGGCGCTTAACAGCCGATCCTCCCACTGCCACATAACGGTCAAGGATAGGTCTTTTATGCTTAACGGCGTCACATGCCGCCGCAAGAACGGCGGGACCAAGTATTAATAACGCGCCTAAATCCATCTCTTCTTTTTTTTCATATATACGCAGAGCAAGTTCCAGTTCCCTGTTGTTCCTTTGCGGATAACGGCTGCCCGTCAGCACAAGCGCGGATTGATATTCGTATTTTTTCATTTCGTTAAGAAGCGTCTCGCCCAGTTCATTTTCCCGGTGAGAAACCGCGATAATTATCTGCGAAACATTAAAAACGGCTTTTGCGACAATGGCGGCTCCTTCAATTACAGCGTCAAACCTGTCGCGGCACAGCGCGTAATCGGCGGCAAGCCACGGATCGTCAAAAACACAGCGGATCACAAGCGTCAATTTTTTACTTTTCCTTCTGGCGGCGGAGATCATTTCAGAAAGCGGTCTGCCGTTTTTTTCCATTTCTACAATTCCAAGTTCAGAAATAGTCCGCTGTATATCGGGTCCGCTCATTCCGTTCCATTGGAAAAGTTCTTCCTTCCTGCCGAGTTTTTCAAAAGCGCCTTCCATTTTTATTACAAGAGCGTCGGTTGTAAGCCCGTCGTTGTCCTTCCATGAAATTTTACGGAGAACCTTGCCGGGAACCGAGGCATGCGCGTTGACCGTTCCGGTCTTGGAAGCCCTGCCTATAAGCATACCTTCCTTAACCAACGCTCCGGGAGTAACAACCGGGTAAACGCCGTCTGAGGAAATTCCAAGCGGCACTATCGAGATTGCGGGCAGAAACGCGTTAGCAACGGAATCCTTTTGCGGCGCGGTGGGGTCGTCATAGGGAATTCCTCCGCGCGGGAAAGAATATATTTTCATATTTTACGCATCCTTTCGGAGGTTCATTAAATTCTTGCCCTTTAATAATAGCGTATTTTTCCTGTTTTTGTCAGCCCATCGGAGCTTTCCCGAGGCTCTTTTCAGACCGGAAAAACTCCCCTTCGGCGAAAAATTGAGCTTTCCCATGAGCAAAATCCCCGGAATAATAAAAATAAGCAAAATTAACATTGATAAATATTCGCCAATCTCCCCTTCCGCTCCTCCTGTTCCTATCCGGCTGCCGCTGTTTACGCCGCTTAAAAAATCCATTAAATGCTTTAGCGGGAAGGGAGGAAAATTCTCAATCAGTACCGTTGAATTTATGCCGCCGTTAATATCGGGGGAAGGCAGGCCGTCTTTGTCAATAATAAAACCGGGATAGGAAGTTTCCATCATACCCAACTGCCGCGTGGAAAAAGACGCTTGAAAATCCAAATGGGCGTAGTAATCCTTTTCTTCGATTAGGGAAGCAAACTTGCCGCCGGAAACAACAGCGGCTGACGTATGAGGAGCGAGAATCATAACGAAAAGGACTGCGGCGGCAAAGGGAGCCATATATACTGAAAAATCAAAATCAGGAAATTTGCGCTTTACTATCAATACCGGGGTGAAACGCCTGTGTCTTTCAACTGATTGGGACAAAACCCTGTCCGAAAAAAACGAAACTGCTGCCGCGGCGAAAAATGCCGAAATTACAAAAAAAAGTTTTAATTCTGAAAAAATGACGATGAATGTTACCGCCGCTCCAAATACAGGCAATGAATACCAGTACAATTTATACTGTTCAATAGTTTTTTTTATTTTTCCCGCTCTGCCTTCGCCTTCCCCCGAAACAAGCTTTGTGAGCAATTCGTTAAGAGGTTCCCTCAAAATGATAAAAAGCCCCAAAAGCATGGCGGCGCAGGCGATTCCCTGCGCTCCAAAGAAAGCAAATGATGAAAAACCCGGCAATAAAGAGATGATGCCCGCCGTTGCCGCGCGGACATTTTTCTTCACATAACAGATAATCAACAGTATGAAAGAAGCCGCCGCGTAAGTTATAAAAAAAAGTTTATATGGTTTTCCTATGCCGTAATAATCAACGGAGAACGGAATACCGCCCATCAAAGAAACAAATTGTTTATCCAGTCCTGAAGAACCGGAATATCCTGTTTTTAACGGAATAAAAATAAAACGTTTTCCGTCTTGTATAAAAAAATCTTTTAATTTTTCCGCATACCCGTCATTGCGCGGATCAAAAGTGGTAATCCGAGAGAAGAGATTATCAAGGGAAACTGTTTCCATAGAGCCGAAATCATCCAGCGCAACCCACTGCGAAGACGCGCTTACGGGAGAACCTCCAAAATAACCGCTTCCCGCTTCCAGCCGCTCCAAAACAGTTTTGTCTTCGACGGAAACATCGACAGATAACGCGGCGTACCCGCCGCGGTAGCCATCGCGATTTCCCATAACAAAACCGGCAGCAAGCAGAATAAGAGCGGCGCTCAATGAGACAGCGCATAAAAGAAGAAAGGAGCGAAGAAAAGACATATCGCGTCCTTATAAAAAGTAAAAGCAGACCGCGATTGCTATGCCTAAGATGCCCCCGGCGACAACTTCAAGCGGAGAGTGTCCTTCAATTTCTTTTATTGCAGTAAATTCAATACCGGTTTTTTCCGCCGTCACTTTTCCCAGATTGTTAAGCGCCTTGGCCTGTATACCGGCAGCCCTGCGGACTCCAAGAGAGTCCCGAAGAACAACCAGCGCAAAAAAGAGGGAAAAAATAAATAAATTTGATGATATGCTGTCAAATAAACCGACCGATGCCGTAAGCGAACACACAACAGCCGAATGGCTTGAAGGCATTCCTCCCGTACTCCAAATTCCTTTTTCTATCGCCTTTAACGGTTTTTTATCCTTGTGGGTCAGAACATAAATGAGCATTTTTAAAAACTGGGCAATACACCAACTAACAGTAGTTGCTTGGAAGATTTTATTATCTATTACGGACATAATTGCTTCTGATAATGTCATTATTTATAGTCCTGTAATACGCGCGTTTTGTCAATAGCCGACGGGTGTGGTATATTTACACAATGGAATTGATAACGGGGGAAAACGACAATGGGCGCAGACTAGACAGAATACTGCGAAAAGCGCTGCCGGACTGCCCCCTTCCGCTGATACACCGGCTTTTACGGCAGGGACGGGTAACGGTGAACGGAAAATCCGCAAAAGCGCAGGATCGCCCCGACAGCGGCGCGGTCATCCGCATCCCATCGTTGAAAGACAAAGACGCTCCCAAATCCGCGCCGGCTGTCCGCCGTCTTCCCCCTCCTGAAATAATATGGCAGGCGCGCGGACTTCTGGCGGTCAATAAACCCGCCGGCATTGCAGTTCACGGATCAAACAGCCTTGATGAAATGGTTCGCTCCTTTCTCACCGAAAAACTGCCCCCGTCGTTGTCTTTCAAACCCGGTCCCCTGCACCGGCTGGACAAACCTTCAAGCGGGATCGTGATTTTTTCAACAAGTATTGAAGGGGCGCGGCTTTTCACTTCTCTTTTGAAAGAGCGAAAAGTGCGGAAAACCTACCTTGCCATTGTTGAAGGTGAAATTAAAAATGAGGAAATCTGGGAAGACGAGCTTGTCCGCGACCGCGAAAAGAAAAAAACTTTTGTCTCGCCGTCAAACGCCGCCGGAAAAAGCGCGATTACAAAAATAAAGCCGCTTGCGGTAAAAGACAATTTCACCCTTGCTCTCGCGGAAATCGCCACCGGCAGAACCCACCAGATACGCGCGCAAGCCGCTTCACACGGACACCCGCTTTCGGGAGACAAAAAATACGGCGGGCGCGGCGCAGGCGGATTTTTTCTTCACGCGTGGAAACTTGAATTTTTGGAATATGTAATTGAAGCGCCGCCGCCGGAAGCGTTCAGGGAAAAGATGAAGGAGAAATTCTTACACGTGAATCCCAATCGCCTCGCGGATTGAATCCACCAGCGTCTTTCTGCCGGGCAGCCTGCCGCCTATGCCGGGTATTTCCACAATCAGTGGATAGCGTCCCGAGATTTGCCAGTCGATCATGTAATCGCCCAGCCAGTCGGCAGTTTCTTCGGTGAGGATCAGCACACGGCAGTTATTCGCGTCGGGCAGGGAGTCCGGCAGAACAATTCCGGCAGCCTCGTTGTAACCTTCCGTAATTCTTCTGAAAGCCGCGATTGCTTCACCTGAGTCTTTAACAGCCAGCCCGTTGATTCCGATAAAACGGAAAGCGGTTACAAGTTCATCGTCACCAAGAAAATAGTAATCCACTCAAGAATCATCCGTTTTTCAGAGGAACAGAATAAGCAGAGCTACCAAGAATCCCCAAAGGCAGATACCTTCAGCAAGACCGGCGTACGGCAGAGCCTTTCCCGATAGTTCGGCGTTTTCGCTAATCGCGCCCATCGCCGCGGCTCCAATCCTCGCTACAGCTATACCGCCGGCTATACATGAAAGACCGACAGCCAGAGCCGCGGCAAGGTATTTCACCGCATCAGGATACGTTGTACCGGAAACGGCTTCGGCTGCCGCTTGTTCCTGGGCGAAAACCGCGGCGCTGATCAGCAGAATGCACACAAACAACACTTTTCTTTTCATAAAAACTCCTTTTAAGTTCTTTTTGTTTTAAAACGAAACGGCGCAAACTCAACGCCTGTTTCAATAAAAAACTTGTTAAAAAATTCGTAATACTGCAGACGTACTACCTGAATGGCTACGATCATTCCCTCAAGCACAATGATAATAACATTTCCGATTATCATTATCAAAAGCGCGGAAAAAGAACCGGAAATACTGGTACCTGCCAGGTCTTCGTAAAAACGGAACACAATAAACGAAAGAACAGCGTGCGAAAGGGCAAACGCGCCAACCCGTAAAAAGCTGACCGTATTGGAAAAATAATTGGAAACTGTTTCCAATATCTCGACAAATCCTTCCATGATAAATACCATAAGACCGTCTTCCAGCACCGGTTTCTTCCCCGAAATCATGCGCCATATCGCATGACCAAAAAAAATGCACATAACAGGAATTAAAAGTCCCGCAAAATCCAGCAATACAAAACTGCCGCCAAGAATTATTCGCAGAGCTATAAATAAAGCGTACCAGAACATTAAAAGTCCCGCAAGCCCCGTTTTTGAAAAAAAAGCGGCTTCATACTTTTTTAGTATAAAGCGATTGGTAATATTGATAAACAGACCCGCCGAATTGAGTATTACGCCGATGGCGATGGTAAAGCCAAAGAAGTACATCAGTTTTGTTATACTGCCGCCTTCTTCAGCCATCGGTAAAATGTGCAAAATACGGTCTGTGGGATTCCCCGTAATGGCGGCGGTAATCGCCCTTGAAGGAGCGATTAAAAGAGCTTCGTTGGTAAAAACAGAGCCGGAAAGGAATCCCATAATCATTGAAGAAATACTGATGGCTATCAGCGGTGTAGAAAATTTGTAAAATTTTCTTAACTGTTTCGGTCCTTTGCTTATCAACAGTCCAGCCAATAAGAGCACAAAACCCTGCCCTACGTCGCCGAACATGATCCCGAATAGGATTGTAAAAAAGAACGCGACAAGAGGGGTAGGATCGATTGTTCCGTAAAGGGGCGCGCCGTAGGAAAAAACCACGCTTTCAAATCCTTTTACAAATGCGCCGTGCTTCATGGATACCGGAACTTTTTCGCTGCCGTCCCGAATAGAAGGTATTTCTTCGGGAGAATAAGAGCGGATCGCTACCCTGCCGCCGGTTATGTCCATCAGTCCTTTGACAATGTTATCTGACATGTCGGCGGGCATCCATCCTGAAAAATGATACACGCTCTCCGTAGTGGTAAAGCGGGACTTTATTTCCTCTATCGTAAGAGCCATGTTAAACGACAGGGCAAGCTGTTTGAATTTCTTCGCGCAGTCCTTGTACAACTGTTCTTTTTCAGCGTTTATTTTTTCCAGCTCAAGTTCAACCTGCGTAAGACGTTCTTCCAAACTTTTTGTCATTTCCGAAGGGATACCCTTGTAATCTTCAGGTATCACGATAGGTTCAAAAGGAACTTTTTTAAGCCCCGAATCCAGCGCGAAACGTCCCTTTTTGGAACTTGCAGCGATTACCCTGTTTCCTGAATCAAGCGGAATGATCACGGCGCGATCTCCCAAATCTTCGCGTAACTCCGCTTGTCCCTTTTGATCCAAACGCCCTATCCGCAGAGTAAGAAAGGAAAGTTGTTCCAATTCGGAAAAAGGCGCGTTCATTTTTGAAAAAGCCGCGGCTTCGCCCATTGTTTGGCGTATGTTCTGTCTTTCGTTGGAAAGGGTAATTTGGCGGTCTTTTATAATTTCAATTGATGAGCATAATTTTTCCAAAAGCGCTTCGTCCTCTTCGCTTGGAATAGAAATATTTTCATCTAATTCAACCGGAAGTTCAATGTGAAGGAACTCCGCCGCGCTGCACAGTTTGTCAATGTTTTGCCTAACGCGGGCAACTTCGGGATTGTCGCTTTTCTTCTCTGATTCGGGAAAATGCAGAGCGCCGTGTTTGCCAAGAAATTCCAAAACCGCGTCCACATCGTTCTTGAGTACCGTAAGCTCGATAAATTTCATTTTACGCGGCCAAAACATCACCAAACCTCCAGCATCTTGAATACGGACGAACTATCCACTCCAAGAGCCAATCCTTCCGCTATGCTGGTAAGGATATCTTCTTCAAATTGTTTCAGTTTTATAAAACAAAAAACCGCGCTTACCGCCAGAGGCGAACGGTGAAAAGAGCGCAATGTCAGGCGGTACAGATACCGGGACGCGGCATTCTGAAAATAGCGCGGGTTCGCTTTCCAGCGAACGCCAGTCTCTTCGGGATTGAGAAATTTTTCCCATTTCCAGCCCTTCCATGGGAGACGGGAATCCAGCGGCAGTTCAAGGGACGCAAAAGCTTCGGACGCAAGGGAAGCCCCTTTTGGATGCCTGGTCCTCATGCGCCTGTTCTCCGGGATTGCGACATCCATTAAATACCTGCGTGTTTCCGGCGCTGTCTTTTCGTAATAGGTGCGAAGGCGCAAAGCCCAGACGCAGTTACGCAGGGAAATTTCATCAATAAGAATGCGCTGCGCTATCCGGCGATCTTCGCCTGAAAGATGCCATAAACTTTCTGTAAGACCGACATAATAAATTGAATCCAGTTTTGTTTCGACAGGGGTAATGTCGGTTGTTCCCGGCTGGAAGGATTTCAGTTCTTCCGAAAGCAGAAAACTGAATTCGGTTTTTTTCAGCATAGCCGTAATGTCGGGAAACGAGTCAAAACGAACCGTAGCAAAGCGTCCAATATCGTAAATGGGGGGAATGTTTTTTTTACCGGCGGAAATATTTTGCAGGCAGGCTTTAAGAGCGGTGTATTCGTAAACTCTCAACATGCGGATTAAAAGTTCCGGCGGATCTGTGTAAGAGCTTACTATTCCTAAAATCTGGCGCACGGTGTGTTCAACGATTCTGTGCTCCAGATCAGCTAACAACTCCCTGCCCGGCAATTCCTGATGGCGATCGGGAAAGATCGCCCGATCAAGCTCGCTTAAATTGTGAATGTCCGACAGAAAAGATATTCGTTTGCCAATAAAGGACTTGCCGATGATTCCGCAGGCTTTGGCATAGGCATATTCTCCGTCGTTCAGCATTGTCTCTCATCCCTGACCGGCGAGAAATTCATTAAAGAGATCCGAAAAACGCCGTGTATCAACATCTATACCGGAAATCTGACGCCGGTAATCCTCAATCTCCTTTTGATATTGTTCTTTTAGTCTTTCTATTTCTTTTTTCAGGGAAGATTCGCGCGTTTGCGCTTCCGCCTTGTAGCGTTCTTCAAAAATCTCGCGGTTTTTTTCTTCGTTCTCGTGAATCCGCCTGTCCGCTTCTTCCTGAGCGCCGCTTAACAAGGCGGCTGCTTCGGCTTCGATTTTCAATAAATGATCAAGTGTGTTTTCCATATTATTCAACTATTGCCTGAAAGCATTTCCTCAAACTTGCGAATAATCCTGTATGCGCCCTGCGGATCTTTTTGCGACTGCAATTCCGTTTGAAACTGCGGTATTTCCATAAGTTCCGCAAGGTGTTTCAACAAACGTAAATGTTTCTCGGAATCTTCAAGAGGGGAGATAATCAGAAAAAGGAGATAAACCGGCTCTCCATCTAAAGAATCGTACTGTATGCCTTTTTTTGAAATTCCAAGAACACCGCGCAAGGTGTCAACCGCGCTGGTCTTTCCATGCGGAACGGCAATCCCTTTGCGTATTCCGGTTGACATCTTCGCTTCTCTGGTAAGTATCGCCTCAAGAATTTCATCGCGGGCGTTTACCTTATCAACTTGGCAATAGTAATCTACAAGTTCCTCGAAAGCTTCGTCTTTATCCTCAGCTTCCATTTCTACCTTGATAAATTCAGGTAACAATACATCTTGCAGAATCATATTAAACCTCTGGGTTATTGCGTATCTACCGTATCCTCGGCGGAAATATCGTCTTCAAAGAATATATTACCCGCGTCCGGATTCAACTCTTCTTCCAGCCAGTTTGTCCCGCCCGCTTCGGCGGCTTGCCTTCTGCCCTCTTCCTCAACGCCGCTGCCGCTTGGCGTACGGCTTAAGAGAGCCAGCCCCAAGCTGACAACCAGAAACAAGGCTCCCAGCACGCTTGTAGCGCGGGTAAGAACATTGCCCGAACGGGAGCCAAAAGCCGAACCTGAGCCGCCCGCAAAAATACCCCCAAGGCTGTCCCCTTCCTCATTTTGAATCAACACCAGCAAAACAAGAAGAACAGCGATTATAACGAAAAAAACCAGTAAAACAACACTCAAAATTGCCATATACCATACTCCAAAAAACAATGAAAATATGAAGTAATTGTAGCGAAAAGGCAAATCTTATGCAATGGCTATTTGGG
>JAISSH010000090.1 GCA_031273265.1 Treponema sp. | reverse complement strand
CCTGATTTTTTACAGCTGACCGCCATAGAGGCAGCCAGAAGTAAAACCAAAAGAATTGCTGACAATTTCTTCATGATTTTCCTCCAGAAAATAATAAATTTAATTTACCCTTTATTATTGCAATATATACGATATTTGACAAGTACCAAAAAGAACAGACATAGACGTTTGGGCGAAAAATAAATATAATGCCCTATATGCCAAAAATTGATGTAAATGAAGAGGTTTTCTACACACTGGCGGGCTGTCCGGGCGGAAAGAGCCGCTGGAACAGCAGGGACGAATTTGAGGAAGCCCTGACCTGCGCCAAGGCGGAATTGGACGAGGACAGCGATAAAAGCCTGCCTATTGGGGAAAGAACCCTGAAAATCGAGCTAAATGACACAAACCGCCCCGATCTCTGGGGGACGGCAGGCTGTGCCCGCCAACTGCGGGTATACAACGGCGGAAAAGCGCCCGAATACACTTTTTTTTCGCGTCCCGGCGATGTTAGAAAGACGGCTCACAAAGTGAAAGTAGCCGCAAGCGTAAAACAGGTGCGCCCCTACCTTGCCGGTTTTATCGCAAACGGCAAGGCGATATCCGACCCCATGCTCCGCGATATGATCCAAACACAGGAAAAACTTGCCTGGAATTTCGGGCGGAAACGGCGGACGATTTCCATGGGTCTTTACCGGACATCGCTGATAAAATGGCCTATTATTTACAAGGGTGTAGACCCCGATTCCGTTTCCTTTGTTCCGCTCCAGTGGGACGTTCCCCTCACCCTCCGCGAGATTCTCAAACAGCACCCCAAGGGCAAAGAATACGCATTTATTCAGGAACACGAGCCGGTTCACCCACTGCTGACAGATTCGCGGGATTTCATTCTCTCTTACCCGCCCATCATCAATTCAAATGATCTGGGTGCGGTGCAGGTTGGCGACAGCGAAATTTTCGTGGAACTTACAGGCACGGACATAGCTTCGCTCACCCTTGCCGCCTCAATAGTAGCCTGCGATCTCGCGGACAATGGTTTTACGATTGAGCCGGTGGAAGTTGAGTACGAGTTTGATACGCCCTTCGGCAGAAACGTAGTAACTCCATATTATTTTCAGGAGCCGGTCTTCTGTTCGCTCTCAAGAATTGAAAAGTTCCTCGGCGAAAAATTGAGCGCAAATGAATGTTTACAGGCTCTTACGCGCATGGGCGTAAAAGCCGAAAAAACAACCGACTGCGAACGCGGGCAAAACGGAAATAAAACCGAAGGCGTACGCGCGTATCCGCCCGAATACCGAAACGATTTTCTTCACGCCGCCGATGTAACGGAAGACGTGATGATTGGACGCTCTCTTAATTCATTCAAACCTGAGCGCCCCACCGATTTCACTATCGGGCGGCTGTCCCCCATTACGCTTTTCAGCAGACAGGTGAAGGAAATTTTAATCGGCATGGGCTATCAGGAAATGATCTACAACTACCTCGGCTCGCGCAAAGACCTTGTTGAAAAAATGCGCGGCGACGGTAAAAAAATAATCCGCATTTTCAACCCGATGACGGAAAATTATGAGTATGTGCGCGACTCAATACTTGCCTCGCTCATGGAAAGCGAATCGATTTCGGGGCGTTCTGTTTATCCGCACAAAATTTTTGAAGTGGGAAAAATCGCGTACCTTAACGACGCGGAAAACTACGGAAGCTCCACCCGCCAATACGCCGGCTTTCTTCACGCGGGAACGGACGCGAACTTTAACACAGCCGCCGCGGAATTACAAACGCTGTTTTACTACCTTTCCCGCGAATACGAAGTGGAAGAATCCTCCGACCCCCGCTTTATCCCCGGACGCGCGGCTGCCATTATCTGCGGCGGAAAGCCAATCGGCGTCTTTGGCGAAATTCACCCCGAAACACTGGAAAACTGGGGCGTCACCGTCCCCTGCACGGCGGGGGAGATTGATCTGGACGCGCTGATTTTGTAGCGTCTCAGCCTTTTTGTGATTGACTTTTTTTCCATTTTTCTACGATAATTTTATTAGGAGGTATATATGCCTGAACTAAAAAGCCCTAAATGTTCAAAGTGCGGAGCCGTTGCTTTTGAGTTAGTATCCGTTGAAGATTTCTCCATGTCGTTTATCTGTTGTTCCGCTTGCGGCGCAGTCATTGCGTACCGTGATCATATATTACTTGACAAACTGGACAGAATAGCCGAGGCGCTGGAATTCAACAAATAGAGAAGGCTACTTAACCGCTTCGAATCCCTGACGGAGATCGTCAATTAAATCGTCAATGTGTTCCGCGCCGACGGAAAGGCGGACGGTGTTGGGCTTTATGCCCGACGCAAGCAGTTCGCTTTCGCTCATCTGTGAGTGGGTTGTGGTTGCGGGATGTATCACGAGGGATTTAACGTCCGCCACATTTGCCAACAGCGAAAACAGATTCAGTTCTTCGGTGAAACGTTTTGCCTTGTCTGAATCGCCTTTTATCTCGAAAGTGAAAATTGATCCGCCGCCCCTTGGGAAATATTTTTTGTACAAATTGTGATCCCTGTGGTTTGGCAGAGATGGATGATTTACCCTTTCCACTGCCGGATGCTTTTCGAGCCACTCCACCACCTTCTTGGTATTTTCAACATGGCGGTCAACGCGGAAAGAAAGAGTCTCAAGCCCCTGCAAGAACAGGAAGGCGTTAAAGGGAGAAAGCGCCGCGCCGGTGTCGCGCAGAAGAGTTGTGCGGGCTTTGATAATGTATGCAAGTTTTCCAACTGCGTCGGTGAAAATCAGATCGTGATAACTTGGGTTGGGGCGCGACAGACCGGGGAACTTGTCGTTCTGCGCCCAGTCGAAATGACCGCCGTCAACAATTACGCCGCCGATGGATGTTCCATGCCCTCCGATGAATTTGGTAGCCGAATGTACAACGATGTCAACGCCGTATTCAATGGGGCGCAGAAGGTAGGGCGTGGCGAATGTGCTGTCAACTATAACCGGAAGACCGTGCTTGTGAGCAATGGCGACGACCGCCTCAATGTCAACGATGCTTGCGTTGGGGTTGCCGATTGTTTCAAAGAACAGCGCCTTTGTGTTGGGACGGATCGCTTTTTCAAAATTGGCGGGGTTGTTGCCGTCAATAAATGAAACTTCAACGCCCATGTCGCGGAATGTGTTGGCGAACAAATTGTAAGTGCCGCCGTAAAGCTGGTTGTCCGTTACGATGTGATCTCCGCTTTTCGTTATATTTTGAATCGCGTATGTGATAGCCGCCGCCCCTGACGAAGTGGCGAGCGCGGCTGCGCCTTTTTCCAGCGCCGCTATGCGCTTTTCAAAAACATCCCATGTGGGGTTCATAATGCGCGTGTAGATGTTCCCCATTTCCGTAAGCGCGAAACGGTCTGCCGCCGACTTGGAAGACGGGAATACATAGGAAGTTGTTTGATAAATGGGAACCGCCCTCGCGTCAGTCGCGGGGTCCGGTTTTTCCTGTCCGGCGTGGATTTGAATTGTCTCAAACCTGTAATTACTCATGATAAATCTCCTTTAATACATATAAGTCTAGTATGTATTGAATTATACGGTATTTGGGTGTATATGTCAAGCGTAATTTTACAATAAAAAAGGGTTGAAAAAACCCCCTGTTCCTCAAAAAACCCGATAAATTTTTTTCAAAAAATTTTCAAAAAAGTCGAATTTATACTTGACAGGTATGTTTAGTATGTATATACTCATAATACATATATATTTACTATGTATTTGGCTTGGGGCAGACCACTGCCAATCAAGACAGGAAGGAGTTTTTTACTGTGGCTAAAAAAATTAAACAAATCGCGATCTATGGAAAGGGCGGCATAGGCAAGTCCACCACAACCAGCAACCTGAGCGCGGCGTTGTCTACGCTTGGGTTTAAGGTGATGCAGTTTGGGTGCGACCCAAAAGCTGATTCCACAAATACTCTGCGCGGCGGGTCTTACATACCGACCGTTCTTGACAGCATACGGGAAACCGGTTCAGTCAAAGCCCATGATGTAATTCATCAGGGTTTTAACGGGATTTACTG
>JAISSH010000009.1 GCA_031273265.1 Treponema sp. | reverse complement strand
AAGGCATATAGAAACGATATGGGGTTTTCTCAGTTAAAATTAGCCGATTTGGTTGATACTGCCCCAAATTATATCGCCATGATCGAAGCTGGAAAGCGTTTTCCCTCTGACACAATGATTGAAAAAATTGCCTATGCTCTTAAAAAAGAGCCTTTTGAATTATTTTCAATTGTTCCTATTCAAAAAAACTGGCGTGCGGTATTGCTGGCAGAACTGTCAGATTTCATCGGCGACAAACTAAAAGAAGCGCAGAAGGATACCTGATTCCAGAAGTTAGCGCGTCCTTTTGGAAAAGCATTGCAACAACCCAAAATATCTGCTATATTCAAGGAGAGGTAACGAAATGGCAGCCAAAATTAAACCTGTAGAACCGACAGTAATAAAAGACAAAAAAATTGTTCGGGAAGTGATCGCTCAGGTACGCCTTAAACCATCAGCCAAAGATAAAAAGTGGGCAGAAGCCCGCAGGAAATTGTTCAGCGAATTGACGGCAAGATGAATCAATCCGGCAAAAAATCCATTATCTCCGATAAACGATTATTTTCTCTCAAACAGCTTACTGGAAAAATCCGGCTGGACAGTTTTTTCTGTCAGATTGAAGAATATAATGAATATCTGTTCCACGAAGCGGTCAAGGCGCAAAATGACCAAATGGCTCTTACATGGCTTTTGTGCGAACGGTCATCGGGAGCTGTCGCCTCTTATATGTCGCTTATAGCCGACGCCATAAAGTTATCAGCCACAGAAAAAGAACTCCATAAACTTGAGTACCCTTTCAAAACTGTACCAGCAATGAAAATAGCAAAACTGGCTGTTTCCGCTTCCTTTCAGGAGAAATACAGCGGTATCGGTTCATTGATGATAGACATGGCAATCCAGATCGCCGAAGCCTGCAACGAACAATATTTCGCCTGTCGTTTCATCACCGTTGACGCTGATATTGAGCATAACGAAAGCGTCATGAATTTTTACAAGAAAAACGGTTTTCTTCCAAATGAAGAAACCAATAACAAACGTCGAAAAACAATCAGTATGCGCAGGGATATTTTATTCAAAGCTTAGAGATATACCCTACTTCCCCACACAAAACCTGCTAAACATCTCTTCCAAAATGTCAGCTGTGGAAACCTCTCCGGTGATTTCGCCGAGAGCGTTTACCGCTTCGCGCAACAGCGGCGCGATTAAATCCAATGGCTCTTCTTTTTCAGCAAGCGCGAGGGCTTCTTCCAGCGCGGAACAGGCGGTGTCTACAAGTTTTTTCTGTCTCTCAGTGCCAACGGCGACAGCAGGCATTTCGCGTAACTGATAGTCCGCCTGTTCCTGAATAGCCGAGGCAATCGCCGTGAAAAGTTCCGCGATGCCCTCACCTGTTTTCGCGCTGACGCTTACTGTCTTGTTATCTGCAAATTCAAAATTTTGCGGAAGCGGAGCGATGTCCGCCTTGTTCCACAGGAGCAGAAGCGGTTTTTGCGTTTGCGCGTTTTCGGCGGTGTTGTACTCGGCGGCGTTGTACCCAACGCAGAAAGCCGTATCCTCTTTTGTTACGCCCTGTGCGCCGTCTATCAAATACAGAACAAGTTCCGCTTCTTTCAAAAGTTCGCGGCTGCGCTGTACGCCTATTTTTTCTACAGAGTCGGAAGATTCGCGCAAGCCCGCTGTGTCGATAAGACGGACGGGGATTCCTTCGACAGAAACATAGGCTTCAATCCAGTCGCGGGTTGTGCCGGGAATCTCCGTTACAATAGAACGGTCTTCTTTTAACAGCGCGTTAAAAAGACTGGACTTGCCTGAGTTTGGGCGGCCTGCGATTACCACCGTTACCCCTTCCTGAAAAATGCGTTCAATCTGCCATGAAGCGGACAGTCTTTTTAACCGCGCCAGAGCGTCCAGCGCGGTGTCCTGATTGGGGAGTTTTCCTTCCGCTTCGTCTGCGTCAGCGCTGATCTCATCTTCCGAGTAGTCAAGGTAAATTTCCGCGCCGGAAAGAACATGGACGAGTAATTTTTTAATTTCGCCAATTTCGGTTTCAAGAGAACCGCAAAGACGCGACACGGCATGACGGCGGCTTGTGTCAGTTTTCGCGGAAACAAGTTCCATTACCGATTCGGCTTTTGTAAGATCGAGTTTGCCGTTGGTAAAAGCGCGGAATGTAAACTCTCCCGGCAGTGCGTCACGAAAACCTGCTTTTTTAAGAACGGACATAACCGCTTTTCCTGCGGAAGGTCCGCCGTGACAACAGATGTCAAGGCTGTCCTCGCCGGTGTAGCTCTTCGGGGCGCGAAAAACAGAAACAAGAACCTCGTCAATTTTCTCGTTAGCTGAAATAATCCAGCCGTGAAGAACGGTATTGCCCAGCGCGTCTTTTAGTTTTTTCGGCGCGAAAACCGAAGACGCTAAATCTATCGCGCCTTTTCCTGAACAGCGAATCAGAGTGAGTGCGCTGTTTCCTGCGACAGTCGCAAATGCGGCAATCGGCGAGTCGTCGCCGTAGTTATCGTGCATTGTTAAAAACCTTCAAAAAAAGTTTGCTGCATACGGTTGATTGTCTTCTTTTGAGAGCGTTTTAATGTAACGGCGGCAAGCGTTTCTGTCATCATATTAAAAACATCTTTCTGCATAGAAGCTTTATCCACGCTGATAAAAATAAAAAATTCATAGATTTCCTCAGCCTCATCGATCCCTCCGGCATCGGAATCTTTATTTACTATGGATTTTATCCAATATGTTTCCTCTATCAGCGCGCTTGTATATTCGGCGGAAAAAGTTTTTTTAATCAACCTTTCAAAAAAAATTCCATACGCTGTATCTTGATACAATTCTTCGGACACCAGCCTTTTTTCTATTCTTGCGGCAGCCATTCTCGGGAAATCATGAGTTACGGAATAGTTATCCGCCCATTTATTCAGCGCGCCGAAATTTTTACCCTGATTAATAATAACGAACGAATATTTGTTATTGTAAGGCGTCATTTTTTCAACTTCATCAATCCCGCCGATAAAAAAAGCCGTCAGCCATTCGGGAAGTTTTATATTACCGGCTCCGGCTTTTGTCTCCTTTATATCGTCAATTACCAGAAAAGTATTTTGATTAATATCATCAATATATTCCGGAACCGGACGCGTTGCCGCTTTTTCCTGTCCGGCGCAAGAAGCTAAAATTATAATTAATAAAGCAAAAGGTACGGTAGTTAATAATCTTTTCATATTCGGAAGTTATCAAACTGCGGAGACAGAGCCGGAATCGCCGCCGGATTCCGGCTGTTCTTCTTTAAATAATTCTTCTACAAAATTGGAATCAACTCTTTCATCGGCGTCTGATTCAAAAGGCGCATCCGTGATAACCGCCAGCTCGTCCCAAAGCGCCGAAGACAAGCGGCTGCGCGCGGCTGTATGATCGGATTTTTCATTATCAGAAACGCTGTTATTTATTTTCCCGCCAAGCATTATGATAAATTTTCCGGCAGTTTCCGTCTCAAGAACGATTGGATTTGCAGAGAGTTTGGTAACATCGCCAAAATTTCCCGTAATATTCAAATCCGCGGACAAACGATCGGAGAACGCGGAAAAATTAATCGCGGCGGTAATAAACACATCCGTTTCCGGCAGTGTTATAGTTTCAGAAACAGAACCTTGAGAAGATGCCAATGTCAGGATAAGTTTGTCATCATCCGCGCTTAAAATCATTGCAGTATTGGAAGAATTCCTGAATTGTACAATCAAAATATCGCCATTATCCAACGGCTTAAAACGGCATAAAATCTGCCACTTATCTGCTCTGTTTTTTGAAAGAGAAATTTCAGGCAGAGTGTAGGCGTTATTTATTCCCGTAACAAGCCCATAAGTTCCGCCCGCCGGAATCCATTTGGGAGAAATATTGCCTTCCGGTTTTAAAGCCCGCTCAACAGAAGATTTATTTTTTGAATCGTTTAAATTACCATCGAATATATACCGGTACATAAGATTCGGGGCGTTTTCGGAAAGAAGGTGCATATCTGATGTTTTTGTTGAAACAAGCAGGGAAATATCTTTAACATAACCTGAAAGCTCCTGACGGTTTGAAACAGGGAACGCCTCGGCGCGTAACGAAACAAAACCGCTTTGTTCTGGAGCCGCCCAGAGCAGATTTCCGGCTCCGGTTGAATAATTTCCCTGACCAATTATTCTTTTCCCGTTATACCACACAATGTACGGGTCCAAACCGCTGTCGAAATTTATTTTAGCTTCCAGCATTATGACCGTATTTTTGGAAATAAGCTGTGGACTTTCGGCAATGCCGGGCTGATGAATAAGGATACTGTCAAAAGAAAAAACTGCGCCTGCTAAATAATAAAAAGCCTTTTCTGTTTTATCGATAATATCATTCCCGCTTAAGACTTGGGAAACCAACGTATAACGTCCCATGCGTAAATCCGGGGGCAGCGGGAAAATCGGCAAATTATCCAAGTTTCTTACAGTAACGGCGTATTCTTCGCCATGCTTGAACTGCGCGGGCTTTTGAGTGTTCTCGGGAACTGCCGCTTCTTCGGCTTCATCTTCGTCAGAAGATTCACTTTCTTTACTTAAGCCTTCATCGTCTTTTATTGAAACATTTTCCTGCGTTTTCTGCGGCTGGTTTTCTCCGGTTTCCTTTTCGGTATAAGCATAACCGTTAAGAGTGTATATTACTTTCCAGCCGGTAATATCGCCTTTGGAATCTTTTAGGTAAACAATCAGCCCTGTAACATCCGGATCGCCGGAAACATTCTCTTCAAAAAAGGGCTGTATTTTCGCGCCGGTAGAAACAAAGGATAAATCATCAAGAGAAAAGTCACCTACCCTTGCGTTTACCTTGTAAGTTCCTGAGGAAGGCAGAATAGTATCCATAGCCTCGCAACCGCCGAGAAAGGCAAGGACGGCAAGGATGAGTATTCCTCTTTTGACAATTTGGACACACATACCCATTATTAATTTAACACAAAATCGATATTTAATCAACTGTTTAGAACTGTAAATTTATGATATTATGAATAATAATACTGAAATATGAAAACAAGGGCAATAATCCATCTGGATCGATTTTTAGGGAATTTCAACGCTGTACGCGCCCGGATTGGGCAAAATAGGCGAATCTGCGTCCCGGTAAAAGCCGACGGCTACGGGCACGGAGCTCTCCAAATAGCCAAAACCAGCCTTGAAGCGGGCGCTTTTTGCCTTGGCGTCGCGGCGGTTACAGAGGGGGCAGAGCTACGAAAGGGTGGGATAAACGCCCCGATAATCCTGTTTTCCCAGCCATATCCTGAGGAAATTCCGGCCATTTTTGACGCGAATTTGACCCCTTTTGTCTCAGATTCGTGGTTTATTGATGCCTTGAACGAGACGGCTTTAGCCCGAAAAACCAGACTTGCCGTCCACCTAAAGATTGATACCGGAATGGGGCGGATAGGATGCCCCGTTGATGAAGCTGCCGCTCTTGCCCGCCGAATCGCGGACTGCGCCGGACTTGAACTGGCGGGGACAGCAACACATTTCGCCGTCGCGGATTCCTCAAACGCGCGGGATATTGCCTACACGGAAGAGCAGTCAGCCCGTTTTGTAAAAGCCGTTGATTCCATACGCGCAGAAGGTATAGACCCCGGCATTGTTCACGCGGCAAATTCCGGCGCGGTCATTCTGCACCCGGACACATGGTTCGACATGGTAAGACCGGGCATCCTGTTGTACGGCTACAAAGCCGTAGAGGAGCCTGAAAATTTGCAAAAATTGTCCGGCTTCGAACCTCTGCGGGCATTGCCGGTAATGGAACTTAGAAGCGCCGTCGTATTGATAAAAAAAGTGAAAAAAGGGGATACCGTCTCCTATGGGCGGACATGGACCGCCGCAAATGACACAAATATCGCGGTTATTCCTGCCGGTTACGCCGACGGGCTTCCCCGTCTGGCAAGCGGAAAATGGCAGGCGGTAATCGGGGGCAATGTTTATCCTCTTGCTGGTCGTATCTGCATGGATCTGTGCTGTGCCGACTTGGGTCAACAGACGGATGTCCGGCGGTGGGACGAAGCCGTTCTTTTTGGCGGACAAGCCCCGGACGCGGCGGCATTAGCGGCGGCAGCCGGAACAATTCCCTATGAAATAACCTGCAATGTCAGCAAAAGAGCGCCAAGAGAATATAAAAACTAATTTAGGTTGAATTTGACGGAAAAAATCTATATATTCATTTATGGAGGATCATTAATGAATCCAGCAATTTTAG
The DNA here is from genome assembly GCA_031273265.1 of Treponema sp. Classification (GTDB taxonomy): domain Bacteria; phylum Spirochaetota; class Spirochaetia; order Treponematales; family Breznakiellaceae; genus WQXQ01. The sequence goes on along the minus strand of JAISSH010000009.1, from coordinate 9,772 downwards.
AATATGATGAAGAAGACGAAGAAAATGAAAAAGATGAAAAACCGGTTTTTCCCGACATGCTCGCGGGCAAAATGCTTAAGACCCGCACAATTTTACTTTCCGGTGAAATAAATAAAGAACTGGCTGAAAAAACCATACGCCAGCTTTTGTTAATGGAGGACATGGGTTGCGATCCCATCCGTATTTTTATAGATTCACCCGGCGGTGACGCGGACGCGGGTTACGCGATTTTCGATATGATCCGTTTTATAAAACCGGAAGTGTGGACTATCGGCATGGGGCTTGTCGCAAGCGCGGCGGCAATCATTCAGCTTGCCTCTCCGAAACAGAGGCGCGTGGGACTTCCCAACAGCCACTATTTGATTCACCAGCCGCTTTCAGGAATACGCGGCGTCGCTACGGATATTGAAATTCACGCCAAAGAACTGGAAAAACTGCGGGGGAAAATCAACCGCCTTATCGCCGATGAAACTGGACATCCTTTTGAACAGGTAGAAAAAGACACAGACCGCGATTATTGGATGAACGCGGACGAAGCTGTGAATTACGGCTTAATCAGCAAGATAATTACCAGACGAGATGAGATTTAACCCTTGGTGAAAATAATGAAGCCAAGAATAAAATATTTTTTTTTATTTCTGTTTTCAATTTTCTGCGCACCGGTATTTTCCCAAACTCACACATCGATTCCGCTGAATAACAGAATATATTTTATTCTTGAACAGGCGCAGGCAAGGGGTTTGTGTTCATCTTTGCCTGGCATCAGACCTTACACACAAGATGTTGCGGCTTCCGCCATTAGGGAAATACTGTACAGCGATGACTCGGAAAAGCTCTCGCCTGCCGAACGCGAAATTCTTGAACAATACCTGAAAAAATTTACAAAACCAGAAACCGGAATGGACTGGCAAAGGGGCGCATATTACAACGAAACTGACATTGGTAAAAGCGATGTTTCCATTTCCGCAAATTTGGGAATAGGCGCGGACATTCAAGGGTCGGCTGGTTTCTATTTGCCGTCCGGCAAACAGTACTTCGGCACGGAAACATGGCTGCAGTTTTATCTGAACGGCGATATAAGCAAGTATGTTTCATATAACTTCATCATGAACGGCGGACTTATGCTTGCCCCGCGAAAAAAACTCGGCGAATACTGGACATTTTATGATGGTTTCCCGCAGGAATATGAAACGGCATCCGAATATGCTAACCGAGAGATTCCAGTTTACAGCGAACCATTGACGCATTTTCCATATGCATATAAAAAAAGATGGGACGGTTCGATCTATTTATTCTCCGGCAATATAGCCAAGTTTGAATCATGGCCGGTAAGCGCCGCAGGCGGCTATAATCTGTTATCTGAATTAACTTCTTCTTTTTTAGAAAATAAACTGATATTGCGCCTTGGGCGATTATCGCATGAATGGGGCTCGACGCCGCTGGGCAGCAGCCTTTCATTCAATCAGGCGGCGCGTCCTTTTTTTGGAGTTGAAGCGGAATTCAGCCCTGTCTCATGGTTCAGCATTGCTTCGCTTACGGGAGCGCTTGAATATTACAATGACTTGGGGATAAAAGATTCTTCAATGACTTTTCAGAACCTTTTCTCGGTAACTATGCTGCAATTCAGGTACAAAAATTATCTGTTTTTTGATTTTATAGACGCGGTTGTATACCCAAAACGTTTTGAACCCGGTTATATTTCTCCCATAACCAACAGTTTTTTCTATCAGAATAACATCGGCGATTTTGACAATATGGCGATGTCTTTCAATCTAATGGCGCAATATCCGGGAATTGGGAATGTCTGGGTCTCGTTCTTCATGGACGAAATGAATCTTACCGCCGACCTTCTTACTTTGGACAGGCAGATGTTTTCATGGCAGACGGGAATAAGTTTTCCTCTTCCCATTCTGTCTTTTTCATCAATTAAAATAAGCTACACAATGATAAACCCGTATTGTTACACCCATAACCGTAATTACAATCCATGGTACGGTGAGCGCAGAATGGAGACAGCCTATGTAAATAACGGAGTATCATTGGGATATTATCTTCCGCCGAATTCCGATGAAATTTTATTCCGCTTTGAAACAATGCCCGTAAAAAGCCTGAGTTTAAATTTGCAGTATCAGATGATCCGTCACGGAGCCGATTTCGACGACAACGCGGTTGACGGAAGCAATCTTTCATCTGAACTTGACCCACATGACAGGAACGATAATCCTGTTTTAAAAAGATACTTCCTGCGCGATGGCGCGTATCAATGGAGCCATATAATAAAGATAGGCGGCGAATGGACTCTTTCAACAAATAAAGACGCGACGCCGTTTGCCGTTTACAGCGAAGTTGGAACTGTAATTTCGTATTTTACCAATATAAAAGGACAGCCCAACAGCGGCAAGGCGTATAATTATTCAATCGTAGACAGCGCCGAATATCCAAAATCCACAGGCATCATTGTAAAACTAGGAATTAAAGTATTTCCCAAGTAATGAAAACTCAAAATCGCATTAGGCGGACGGATTTTCGTATTCTTTGTACATGAAGCGCCGGATTTTCTGCTGGGCGTTTTTTTCAAACGGTTCTTTACGCACGGTGAAGTCGCCTATTTTTTTGAAAACGGGAAGGGCGCGGTTCGCTTCTTCAATTTCTTTTTTTATTATTTCACGAATATAATTATCGTCGTTCTCCCTGCCCGGATGATCTTCCTTAATCGCTTCATAATTGGGAACAGTTACCGCGAAAATAATTTCACCGCCGGGGTCTTTTCTGCCGACTATGAGAATTTCGCCTATAACGCGGGAACCGTGGAAATGATCCTCAACTTCTTCTGGGTAAATATTTTTTCCGCCGGAACCGATGATAAGATTTTTCTTGCGCCCTCTGATGTAAATAAAACCCAGCTCGTCGCGGCAGCCGAGGTCGCCGGTTAAAAGATACCCGTCTTCGGTGATAACTTCTTTCGTTGCTTCTTCGTTCTCAAAATAACCAAGCATAACGGACGGCGATTTACAGGCAATCTCGCCGTTGCCGTCCGGTCCCGGATCGAGAATTTTCACATCGGTGTAACTGACGGGAAGCCCGACAGATTCATTGCGTTTGTGGCGCGGAGTATTCACGCTGATAAGCGGACTGTTTTCGCTCATGCCGTAGCCCTGAACAATGTTAAAACCAAGCGAGTCAAAAAAATCCGCCGTCTTAATATTTAAAGGACCGCCTCCGGCAACCATTATTCCGATAGAATGAAGTCCGGCTTTTTTACGGATGAAACGGAAAACTTTACGCCCAAAATCGGGGTTGCCCTTTCTCGCTTCTGCCAGCGCGATTTTTCTGAGCACATTCAACGGTCCGCGAATAATCGGCGAAATTTTTTTATAACCTGTTTCTATCGCCGCCATGACTTTATCATAGAGAAGCGGAACGGCGATAAGGAACGTAACGCCGCCGTCTCTGATGTCGTCTACGACAACTTTGCCGACAATTTTTTCCGTAATTACCGTGGGAATTCCGATTGAAAGCGGAGCCATAAAAGAACAGGTAGTGGGATATGTATGATGAAGGGGAAGCACATCCATAAATACGTCTTTATCATTGGGCTGCAATATTGTAACTGCGGCGCTGGTGTTGGCTATTATATTTTTATGTGAAAGAGTAACGCCCTTTGCAAAGCCGGTTGTTCCCGAAGTGAAAACAATGGAAACAGGATGATCCGGAGCGATGCTGTCAATCGGGGGGAGCGTCTGTCCGCCGGCGTCTTTGCCAAATCGATTATATTCGGTTTCTTGATCGGGAGAATCATTTTCGCTTTCCGGGCTTATGCACACCGACACGGAAACCGAAATACCGTTGGACGAAAGGGAAGCGGCAAAATCTTTTTTTCTGCCCGAATAAAAAAACGCCTTTGCCCTTGTAATTTTAATTATATTGATACATTCCTGCTCCGTCGCAAGAAAATCCACCGGCACAATGACAATTCCGGCAATAGCCGTTCCCATCCAGACAGCCATCCACTCAGGTCTGTTTTCTGACCAAAGAACAACACGGTCGCCTTTGGAAAGACCTGCGGCAAGCAGACCGCGCGCAACCCTGCGACATTCATCGCCCCATCTGCCGTAACTCCAGCGGGTAAATTCTCGCTGTTTGCCGGAACGGTATCTGATAGCGTCCTTATCCGCATGGTTTCTTGATGTAGCGTCAATCATCTGGGCAAAATTGTCGTACGGAAGATCCGGAAGATTGGAAATATAATCGCTAAATTGCAGCATAAATCCCTCGCCTTCAATTATATATATTGATCAAAAATATGTCAAAAGATATTACAATTTAAACGTAACCAGACAATACCGCTTTTTTCCCGCGCGAAGAATCAATTCTCCCTCGGCGTTTAATTTATCCGCGCCAATAAGCGCCGCCGTATCATTAATTGCCGAAAGTTCGCCGTCTTTACCGGAAACAAACGCCCCGCCCTGTTGAACAAGCCGCCGCCCTTCGTTCTTTGAAGGGACAAGTCCCGCGTCGAAGAAAAGGTCGACTATGTTGTAACCGGTTTCAAAACGCGCACGCAAAAGTTCCGCTCTTGGCATTGCCGACTTATCGCCGCCGCCGCCGAACGCCGCTTTTGCGCCTGACAAAGCTTTGTCCGCCTCGTCCTTGCCGTGAATCAGCGCGGTAACTTCCCACGCCAGACGTTCCTTCGCCTCGTTGGGATTTTTGTCAGGCGCACAGAGCGCACGGCATTCCTGTTCGGGAAGGAAGGTGAACATCAATAAAAAACGAAGAATATCCTGATCCTGCATATTGCGCCAGTATTGAAAAAATTCATAAGGACTGGTTTTAGCCGGATCAAGAAAAATCGCGCCTTTTTCGGTCTTACCCATTTTCTTGCCGTCCGATGTGCAGATGAGGGGGAAGGTAAGTCCAAAGACTTCGGCGCCTTCCATGCGGCGAATCAAATCGACTCCGGCGACAATGTTGCCCCACTGATCATCGCCGCCAATTTGCAAACGACAGCCGTAACGACGGTACAGTTCCAAAAAGTCGTAACTCTGTAAAAGCTGGTAATTAAATTCGATAAAAGAAAGCCCCGTTTCAAGCCGGATTTTGTACGCTTCAAAACTCAACATCCTGTTTACGGAAAAATGACAGCCGATGTCACGCAGAAAGTCGATATAGTTAAGATTGGCAAGCCAGTCTTTATTATTAACCGTCCACGCCGTTTTTCCGTCGAAGCTGACAAATTTATCAAGCTGAACTTTGATAGATTCGGTGTTTTCATCAAGTTGCTCATAAGTGAGCATTTTGCGAACTTCGCTTTTGCCGGAAGGGTCTCCAATCCGGGCAGTACCGCCGCCAAGCAGGGCGATCCCCTTGTGACCCGCGTCTCTTAGATGACGGAACGCAAAGTAGGGAACCATGTGCCCGATGTGCAGACTTCCGCCTGTGGGGTCGGTGCCCTCGTAAAAAGCGATCGGACTCTCATCCATTAATTTTGACAGACCTTCAACATCGGTACACTGTTGAATAAAGCCCCTTGTTTTTAGTGTTTCTAACGCTGAATTCATGCCACATTGTACCTGTTTACAGGCTGAATGAAAAGACCGGACGCGCCGGGCGCGTTTCAAGAATTCGGGACATTATACCGATAATAAATGAAATGTTCTCCAAAGAATTTCTTGAATTATTTATGCAGCTTATCAAATCATGGCAGGTACTTGTGGTTACCGTAGGACTGGTGATATATGTTTACCTAGTTTCCTATGTTGCCCGAAGCTACCACCGTCCAAGGGTTAAAAAAGTTAAAAAAACAAAAGCCAAAAAAGCCGAGCCTGTACAGGAAGCCGGTCCCGAAGAAACAGAAGCAAGCGGAAATTCCAACGACGAATTGGGATTAGAAGAAGCTTAAAAATACCTCATCTTAATGAGTAATATTTAAAAAGAATTTTCTCTTTTCGGGCAAGCGCCGTTCATCTCCGCGCCGTATATAGGGTGTGGAGGTTATTATGATCGATTGCTTGCTTCAGGAACTGTCTGTTGAAAAACCTGACCCGTTAAGCGGCGCGGTAAAGAGCCTTTTCGGGCTTTCGTACCTGTTCCCGTATCAAAGACTGGTGATGACAAACATACTCGAAGCCGCGCAGGCTGCGGAGATTCAAGTAAAATGGCCGGGACAGGAAATTGAGGACGACGCGTCTTCCGAAAAAGACGACTTGCCTTCCGACCGGGAATCTTCGGGGAGGCAGATAGTTATTCTTCCTACCGGCGCGGGGAAATCGCTTTGTTTTCAACTGCCCGCAATGTTGGTCGAGGGATTAACGCTGGTGATTTATCCTATCCTTTCGCTGATGGCGGATCAGGAGCGGCGTCTGCGCGAACGCGGTTTTTCTCCGGTGATAATTCGCGGAGGACAAAGCAAAGAAGAGCGGGACGAGATTTGGGAGAAATTGAAAAGCGGAGAAGCCAGATTTATAATAGCGAACCCGGAAGTTTTGCTTACAGAGCAGGTTAAATCACAGCTTGAAAAAATAAAAGTTACGCATATAGTAATTGACGAGGCGCACTGTGTAAGCGAATGGGGAGAAAGTTTCCGTCCCAGTTACCTGGAAATCGGCTCTATTATAAATTCTTTTAATCCGCCGCTTGTAACCGCTTTTACCGCCACAGCTTCCTCTCCGGTGCTGGAAAAAATAAAAAAGTACATTTTCGGGCAGACAGAAGCGCGTTTAATAATGGGAAACCCGGACAGACCAAATATTTCATATACCGCGAAGGGCTGTATATGCCGCGATTTGGCGGTGCGTGATTTAATAATAAAAAACAGCCGTCCCGCGATTGTGTTTTGTTCATCGCATCCGGGCACGGAAAAACTTGCGCGCTATTTACGAAATGAATTTTTTGAGATGGGATTTAGCTGGCACAGGGAAATTCGCTTTTATCACGCGGGACTGAGCAAGGAAGAAAAAGCCGATACTGAAAAATGGTTTATAAACAACAGCGAGGCTGTGTTATGTGCAACATGCGCCTACGGAATGGGCGTTGATAAATCCGATGTGCGCACAGTGATACACAGGGACTGCGCTCCGTCTGTAGAAGCCTATCTACAGGAAGCGGGCAGAGCCGGACGCGACGGCGCGCAATCGAAGGCAATCCTTTTGTGGGGGCCGGAAGATGAAACGGCGATTGCAAGGGCGAAAACCGAAGCGAATCGCGCGCGCATTTCCGCGCTTCTGCGCTACGCGAGAGACACGGAACATTGCAGAAGACACGCGCTCCTTGCCCTGCTTGATTACGAAGGCGGCGGCGAAGTGCCGGAAACTCTCTGCTGCGACATCTGTGAAAATGAAGCGACCGGTAATTTGCGGGAAAACCCGGTAATTGAAAAATTTTTCCGTAAAAACAAAAGACGCTTTAAACAAAGCGAAGCCGCTTCGGTTCTTGCCGCAAGCGAAACGCTCCGCTGGTCGCAAGAGGACGCAAACATGGTAATCAGCTATTTACTAAAGAGCGGCAAGATAAGAAAGACAGGAAAGTTCCTGTGGAAGAATAGCCTGACCACTTGAATCAAGTGATCAGGCATACATTTTACTCCTTAATACCACCCATTGTGATACCGGAAATTATAAACCGCGACATGAATGAGTAGAAAATTATAATCGGTATCAGTGAGATTGCAACACCAAGATATATACCTCCCACCTGAGGACGGTAAATATCGCCGTGCAGAAGCGCAATGATCAATGGCAAGGTTCTTTTACTTTCAGAAACAATAATAACCAAAGGAGTAACAAAGCTATTCCACGATCCAACAAAAGTAAAAATCGCCTGAGCCGCAAGAGCGGGGATTATCACAGGAAGAACAATGAAGTTGAAAATATGGTATTCTCCGGCTCCGTCGATGCGGGCGGCATCAATAAGCTCCATACTCAGTACAGAACTCATATATTGCCGGATAAACAGTACCGTAGCGGCGGCGGCAATACCCGGAATGATCAAAGGAATATATGTATCAATCAGACCCCATGTTGCCATAAGCTTATAAAAACCGATAAAGGTAAGCGAACCGGGAAGCATCATAATTACCAAAATGATTGCCCAAATGATAGCCCTGCCTGTGAATCTGTAAACATGCAACCCATAAGCGGTCAAAGCCGAAAAGTAAATGCTTAATAATGTAGTGCTTATAGCAATAATCGCGCTGTTGAAAAACCCGCTCCAAATCAAGATGTTACCACGGCTGTTTAACGCTTTCCAGTTCATAAAGGCATTAGTGCCGGGAGCTAATGAAAGCCCCGTATTTATTTGTTCTACCGAACGCGTAGCGTTAATCATAAGAATATAAATAGGTAAAATCGCAAGAAGCCCAAGTAGAATCATAAAGGCGTGAATAATATAACTCTTCATCGGGTTGTCGCCTCTTCTTAATGTACTCATTGGACGCCTCCTTTCTTTTTCTTTAAATCACTGCGATCCTGCATAAAGAAGAATATCAGGAAAGCGAGAAAGATAGTAACAATGAATATTCCTATTGAAACAGCGGCGCCGTAAGACAAATTCCTGAAATCGAAAGCAGAGTTATACTGATACAATACTGTTGTACGTATTGAGTAATCAGGCGATCCTTGCAAGTTTGTTATAAGACGCGGAATTTCAAACATCTGCATACCGCCGATCATTGATGTCAACAGAATAAAAAGCATCATTGGACGAAGCAGAGGCAAAGTAATATAGATTGAAGTCTGACGGCTGTTTGCTCCGTCAACAACGGCTGATTCATACAATGAATCCGGAATACTTGTTATACCTGCCATAAGCAGAATTAAAGTATGTCCGTACCACATCCACCATTGAATAAAGGCAACCAATCCCCGTGTAAACGGAACACTGCGGAAAAAGTTAATGGAATTATTCGCCGCTCCTTCGCTAAAAAATCCTATGGCGCGAAGAAATTGATTTGCCGGAGCTTTTTCATACCCGGCTTCGCCAAAAAGATAACGAAACAAGATGGCTACAGACGCGGCAGTTAAAAGATTGGGCAAATAAACCATAGCTCTGAATAATCCCTTGCCGACAAGTTTAAGCCTCGTATCAGAAAGATAAATGGCAAGAAGAAGGGCAATTCCCAACTGCGGAGTAAAGTTAAAGCCCCAGATGATGAACGTATTTTTTAACGCGCCCCAAAAATATTTGTCTGTTACAAGTCTTTTAAACTGATCAAATTTGTGAAAATCTTCTGCTATTGTTCTTCCATCTAACCTTTCATTATTAAATGCAAGAACGAAGGTATTAATTGTAGGCCATAGATTAAAAATACAGAATACAATAATAAAAGGCGCAACAAATAGATATCCATAGCGATTTGTCTTTTCTTCATGTCCGACTGGTTTTCGCATAGATTAATCCCCCAAAAAAAACCTGACCACTTGAGCCAAGTGGTCAGGTAGAGTTAAATTCTTCTAGAAAAAACCTCGGATTATATGCCGAGCTGGGTGCTTGCCTGATTCCTGAAATCAGCAAGAGCCTGCGCTTTTGTTTTTTCACCTTCTACGAAAGCGGTAACCTGTTCGGCAAAAATGCTTTCAATTGACTGATCCGTTCCCTGTACCAGTTTGCCGTCAATAGTTTTTGCCATTTTCGCAAACGCCGCGTAGTGGTTCTGGCCGTTAAGGAAGGGCTCGCTGAAGTTGTCTTTAATCCTGTTTACAACATTAAGATTGCCGACCATGTCGCCTGAATCAAGCGCATACCTGTAAAGGAAGTCGTCGTTTGTCGCAATGTA
>JAISSH010000107.1 GCA_031273265.1 Treponema sp. | reverse complement strand
CGCGCTACGTCGCTCTGCACCTCATGCGGCAAATTTTGCAGAATAATCGAAGCCTTGTTCGGCTCCAAATAGGCGAGGATCAACGCGATTGTTTGAGGATGTTCCTGCTGGATAAAGTTCAACAGGTGCGCAGGGTCAGTTCTGCGGATAAAGTCGAAAGGACGCACCTGAAGGCTTGATGTCAGTCGGTTGATGATGTCGATAGCCTTCTGGCTTCCCAAAGATTTTTCCAGCAATTCCCTTGCGTAGTCGATACCGCCTGTGGAGATGAACTGGTTCGCCATCATCAGTTCTTGGAATTCTTGAAGAATGGCGTCCTTCTGCTCGGCGTCGATTGTTTCAAGCCGCGCTATTTCAAAAGTGAGCGTCTCAATTTCATCTTCACGCAGATATTTGAATATTTCCGCGGAAATTTCCGAACCTATAGTAACCAGAAAGATAGCCGCCTTTTGGCGTCCTGTATATTCTTTCACCCCTTTCTTTTTTGAACTGCTCCCTGTGGAGCCGGGCGTTAATGTAGTCTTTGCCATTTTTTATTCCTCCAAAATCCAGGTTCTGATAAGCTGTGCGGCGTCTTCGGGATGTTCCTTTGCCATGTTGATAACGCTTTCCATAAGCTCCATCCTCGTGCGCTCTTCCAGCGAAATGGACACGTCCATTCCTTCCTGTTCCGCTTCCGCCATTGCGCTTTCCCGCAGCATCTGTTCGCGCCTTGCCCGCTCTTCTTCCGCAAGCCTCCTGCGCCTTTCCATCTCGCGGGATACCATCCTGAATAGTATAAATCCAAATAACAGTAATGTCAAACCAGAAAGGAAAACAATAATTGTGGTTTGCATCTGTTTCTTTTTGAAATACTCGGCGTCTTCAAGTTTGAATTCTTCGGTGCGGTCAAAGGGAATGTTATGGACTGTAACGGAGTCTCCTCTAGCGGAATTATATCCGATAGCGTCGCGGATCAGCGCTTCGGCTTTGCGAAGATCTTCCGCCGGAACCGGAGTATATTCCCGTTCTATGGTGTTGTCCGGCAGAATTACGGGCTTCCCCTTTTCATCGAATTTCCATTTCCACTTTCCGTCTATGTTTACGGAAACCGTTAGACGATCGATCTGCGGGCTTCTCTCTTCCTGTATCTGCCTCTGGTTTATTTCCTCGTTATGAGTCCTTGTAGTCTGATTCATACGTCCGTAAAGATTGCTCATATCCTTAAAAGCCGGCGGGGTCTGCCCTTCAACTCCGGCAGGACCTTCGGGATTATAGCCTGTACCTTCCCATTTTGTTTCTGAAACAGATTCTGATACGAGTATTGAATGAGCCAATTCGGAATCGTCATAGGCAAGACCGGGAGTTCGCGGCTTTATCGTAACGGGAAAATTCTCCTTAGTTTCCACCGATTTCTTTGACATATCAATATCAAATTTTATGTTAAGGTCTCTGACGCGATCCCTGGAAAAAGTATGTTGAAGTGCGCCAAGCACAAGAGACTTATACTTGCTTTCCTGTGTCAGAATGAATTTATTTTCACGTTCAATAAGAGAAAGCCTGTCGCTTTCCCTCATGCCTTCAAAGTCGTTAAGCACAAGCCCGTTGTTGTCGGTAATTACGATGTTTTCGTCCCTTAGCCCTTCAATGGCGAATTTCAAAAGTTTTTGAACGCCTTCGATTTTTTTACGGTTTTGGGCAATATCGCTTCCGGGTTTTGGAAAGATAGTTACGCTGGCGCTTACCGGATTCTGATCCGAAGCGAAAAGCTCCCTTTTAGGCCATACGATGTTCACGTCGGCGTTATCAACGTCGTCAATAGCCATGATATGATCCGTGATCATCCGTCTTTGCGCGCGCTGAAAATTGACATTCCGCTCAAAATCGGTAATTGTCCACCTGTCCTTGTCAAATATCTGCCAAGGATCGGTGCCCGTAGGGACTAAATCTTCTCTTGTAAGAATCGCCCTCATGCGCCGCGCGGTCGCTTCGTCAGGAACCTGAACTATGCCGTTAGGTGTAACGCTGGCTTTTACGCCTTCCTCTTCAATCCTGATTACGATTCTGTCCAACGCGGTTTCGTCCGTAATTGGACGCGAAAATACGGATACCATAACAGGCGTTGACGAAATCCTCATCATGGCTATCATGCCCCCGATGATGACGACGATAACAGCCATAAAGATACCCTTTTGCTGCATCGACCAGCTTCCCCATAAGCTGGCGACTCTTGAAAATAATTTTTTGAAAAAATCGTTCATGTTCCCCTCCCGAACATTTTGTTTTGGCGGACAGTCTGACCGCCAAATTGTTTATTTATCTTGTATTAATTAAATCTCTCCAACCCTGTACAAGCCTGCTCAAAATATCCCGCGTAATGTCTAACGACATACCCGCTAAACTCTGGGCGATTGAAATGTCATGGGCGTCAACCGAATCCGGATTGATAATCGCCTCTTTTTCAAGCTGACTTACAAACTGGTGCTGTCCTGAAACTTTATCCAGCGCCTGCAGCATCGCGTGTTCAAAAGTGCCCGCTCTTGTAATGCCCTCCGCTCCTATTTTTTGTTCCAGCGCGATCATTTTTGTTCCGCTGCCAAAATACGGACTGTCCGGCTGTCCAATGTGTTTTGGATGTGTGCGAACCATAGTCGTGCCGTAATTCTTCGCGGCTGCCGCGCTAATAAAAGCTTCGTTATTAAAAATTTTCATAATCCCCTCCCTTTATCGTTTGCCTTATCTTGAGCCAATTTCCAGAGCGCGCTGGAACATAGCCTTTGATCCTTCAATTATTGACGCGTTTGCCTCATATGACCGCGAGGCGGAAATCATATCCACCATTTCAGTTACCAAATCCACATTTCCCATGTCAACATAACCTTCCCATCTCCCTGTTAGAATAGCGTCAGGGTGCGTCGGATCATAAACACGGCGCGGCTCCGTTGAATTGTCCTTTTGTATCTCCGCGACGCGCACTCCTCTGCCAATTCCGTTATCCATAGACTGCGGCAGAAATGGCGAACGCCAATAAGGACTGTCTACACGCGGACGCATTATAACGCGGCTGCGCCTGAAAGGTCCGCCTTCGGGAGTACGCGAGGTATTCACATTGGACAGGTTATCCGCAATTACGTCCATCCTGACTCTGTTTACGCCCAGTCCCGTACTCGCAATGTTAATCGAACTAAAAATACCCATCTTCACCTCTATCCTTACGCGGGTAACAGACCCGCATTTTTATAAAATATGAAACGTTGTTTCATAAATCCCTACCGTCTTAATGCCCTGTTTATCTGGCTGAATTCAAAATCGGTTGCGCTGGTTAAAAGATAGTAGCTCATTTGATTTACCAGCGCGTCGTTAAATTCCTGTTCGGGATCGACATTGTTTCCGTTGTTGTTATAGGTACTGGTATAATCCAGCACACGGCGAATCTGCACGTCCCTGTAGTCCCTTTCCTTCCAGTTTGGTATATGTTTGGGATGGGTCAGGGTAAGTTCCAGAGCCGGTCTTTGCTGTTCGCTGTCCAAAGCCCGTTTCAGCTCACTTTCAAAATTGACAATTGAACGCTTGAAGTTGGGAACATTGGAGTTTGCCATATTATTGGCTATTACCGACCGGCGCGTTAAATTCGCGTCCATGGCGCGGTGCAGGAGATCTACTGTTTTGGCAAAAGTATTCATAAAATAACCTTCCTCATCTTTAAGAATCGGCAAAAAACCGCCCCTCCTTTATAAAATATAACGTCCAAGATCCTGATCCTTGACGATTTCCGCCAGCTTTTCATTCACATAATCCACGGTAATATCAATATTCGCCGGGGATATATCGGACGCCTCAAACGACAGCTCTTCAAGCAGGGCTTCCATTATGGTATGAAGGCGGCGCGCGCCGATATTTTCCAGCTTGGAATTTACGTCCGCGGCAAGGGCGGCAAGGTGTTCAATAGCTTCAGGCGTAAAGTTGAGCTTGACTTCCTCAGTTCCGAGAAGCTCGGTGTACTGCTTGATAAGGGCGTTTTTCGGCTCCGTAAGGATACGCAAAAAATCATCTTTGCCCAAAGAGTCCAATTCCACGCGCAGGGGAAAACGTCCCTGCAATTCGGGGATAAGGTCGGAAGGCTTGCTTACGTTGAAAGCTCCCGCGGCGATAAAGAGAATGTGGTCTGTATTGACTGGACCCCACTTTGTATTTACCGTCGCGCCTTCGACAATGGGAAGAATGTCGCGCTGGACGCCTTCGCGCGATACGTCGGGACCGCCTCCTCTGTCTCCCTTCACGGCGATTTTATCGATCTCGTCAATAAAAATTATCCCTGTTTCTTCAACCCGCTGACGCGCCTCATCGCTCACCCTGTCGCGGTCAACGAGTTTTTCAGCTTCTTCGGCTTTCAGTATTTCTTTCGCGCGCACGACAGTTACAACTTTTTTCTTGCTTACGCCGCCCAGAATACCCGCAATTCCTGAAAGGCTGGATTCCAAATCTTCCATGTTGCCGCCCATCATTTCAAACATGGGGAATGTGGGATTTTGATTCACCGTAAGTTCCACCGGTCTGTCGTCAAGTTTTCCTTCATGGAGCATGACGCGTAATTTTTCGCGGGTAGCCTTGAATGATTCATCGTCGCGTTCATTTTTATTTCCGTCCGCAGTCTCGCCGTCCTGCGCGTCGGGTTTTGCCTCTTTATCGGAAATTTCGCCTTTGTCTTTGTTGTTAAAAATTGGAATCCCCACCTGCAAAGTTGTTCCTATAATGCTTCCGTTTGAATTTTCTGGGCTTATTGAAAAAGTTCCCATTGGACGCACAAGAGGACCGGGCTTTGGTCTTCTGTCCTTCTGTTTTTTCGTATTGGTGGGAAGCAGTAAATCTAAAAGCGCTTCTTCGGCGCGTTTTTCCGCTTCCTGTTCGACGGACTCCTGCATTTCTTGTTTCACCATTTGAAAACCGGCTGCCATTAAGTCGCGCACCATTGATTCCACGTCCCTTCCGACATAGCCGACTTCGGTATATTTTGTAGCCTCAACTTTGAGGAAGGGAGAGCCGGCAAGTTTGGCAAGGCGGCGGGCGATCTCGGTTTTTCCAACGCCTGTCGGTCCTATCATGAGAATATTCTTAGGAGCAATATCGTCGCGTAATTCAGGATCAAGTTTGAGCCGCCTGATACGGTTGCGTAAAGCCACAGCCACCGCTCTTTTTGCCTTCTTCTGACCGACGATGTACTTGTCCAGTTCCGCGACAATTTCCCTGGGGGTAAGCTTGTTAAGTTTTTCGTTCTTTTGGTTATTATCAGCCATTATTTTAATTCCTCTAATGTTATCTGCATATTTGTATAAATACAAATGTTACCCGCAATTTTCAGGCTTTTTTCCGCTATTTCGGCGGCGGAAAAACCGCTTCCCTCAAGATAGGCAAGAGCGGCGGCAAAGGCATAGTTGCCCCCCGATCCTATCGCCAGGGCGTTTTCCGCCGGTTCAATTACGTCTCCAGTACCGGAGATCAGCAATGTTTTGGAAATATCCGCGACCAAAAGCAGAGCCTCCAGCCGCCTTAAAGTGCGATCCAAGCGCCAGTCTTTTGCCAATTCTACGGCGGCTCTTAACAAGTCGCCTGAATATTCTTTCAGTTTCGCCTCAAATCGATCAAAGAGCGTAAACGCGTCTGCCGTAGCGCCCGCAAAGCCGCAGAGTACCTTTCCGTCCATAAGGCGGCGCACCTTGCGGGCGTTGTTTTTCATTACCGTCTCGCCCATCGTTACCTGACCGTCACCCGCCATTGCGACCTTTCCGTCTTTTCTGACCGCGATTACCGTCGTACTTCTGATTCTATCTCTATTTTTCATATCGTAACCCTCTGTTAACATTTTTTCTGTTTTTTCCGCCTCCGTGAGGATGAGCCATCGCGTATACCTTTTTCATGTTTTCAATGTTTACATGCGTATAACGCTGAGTTGTTGAAAGGCTGGAGTGTCCGAGCATTTCCTGAACCACGCGCACATCGCAGCCCGCGTTTACAAGATGCGTCGCGAAACTGTGGCGCAGTGAATGTGGATGTATATTTTTTCCTGACCCTGTGCGTTGCGCGTAACACGATATTATCCAGCGCACTCCGGGAACGGAAATCGGCTTCCCCTTCCTGCTGATAAAAAGCGCGCCTTTTATCTCATTAATACCTGCCATTCTCAGCCGCGCCGTGCGCTGTGGAAGGTACTCGGCAATGGCGGATTTTGCCTCCTGCGAGAAAAACACATAACGCTGTTTGCCGCCTTTTCCGGTAATTTTCGCTTCGTCCAGCGAGCGGGACATGTTTTCCATTGACAGGGAAACCGTTTCCGAAATACGCATACCAGCCGAATACATCGCCAGAATCAGCGCTTTATCCCTGACAGGCCATAGAATCCCCGAAGTTTGCGGCAGAGCGGCAAAATCCGCCATTTCTTTTTCCCAAAGAACTGTCGGCAGACGCACAGGCGTTTTTACATTACGCAAAGAGGCGCACGGATTGTCCGCCCTTTTCTCAAAACGGATCATCCAGCGGTACAATCCCCTGATTGAAGAAAGACAGCGGTTTATGCTTGTAGACGCCATGCGCTCAGCGGTTAAGTCGGCGATGAACTTTTGCACTTCATAGGGAGCGGCTTGTTCGATATTAATTCCGTGATTGGCGCAGTAATTCGCGTAACGGAGAAGATCGTTATTGTAAGAATCAACAGTCCTTGCCGAACACCCCCTGACAGATTCAAGGTAAGAGAGGTATTCGCTCACAAGAGTTTGAGAGGCGTTGTTTTTTACCAATCCGTTTTCTGTCACTCTGCCGTATCTCCTTCCGGCGCGGCGCTCTCATGAGCGTCATCGGCGTCATCCGCGCTGTGCAAATAATCACAGTCGGGATTTATGCACACTTTATGCGCGCCGTTTTTCTTGTCGTACTTTTCAACCATGAAAAACCCGCACTTGGGGCAATTCTGGTTAATCGGCTTGAAGTGGCTGATAAAATCACATTCGGGGTAATTTGTACAGCCATAAAATTCTTTTCCCCTGCCCTTGGTCTTGCGCGAAACAATATCGCCTGAACATTTGGGACATTTGGCAAGCGGGATTGATTTTGTACTCCGGCACTCAGGAAATCCCGAACAGGCAAGGAAGAAGCCAAAACGACCAAGTTTTTTTACAAGAGGTTTACCGCATTTTTCACAGGTAAACTCGGTAGGTTCGTCCAGAGTGCCCTTAAAAGATTCAACTGTCTTGCTGACTTCATCCACCGTTGATTTAAACGGAGTCCAAAATTCCCTTATCATATCAGGCCAGCTAACCTGATTTTCCTCAACTTCATCCAGTTTCGTTTCCATTGAAGCCGTAAAATCAGAATCAACATAAAGAGGGAAATGTTCTACTAACACATCGTTTATCAA
This sequence comes from Treponema sp., assembly GCA_031273265.1. GTDB lineage: Bacteria > Spirochaetota > Spirochaetia > Treponematales > Breznakiellaceae > WQXQ01. Next base: position 18,698 of record JAISSH010000107.1, on the reverse strand, counting down.
TTTTCCTAAAACAGTAGGCACAAGCTGTTTATTTGAGCGCGTAACGTAATAACGATCCAGCAATGTCGAAATGATGGACGCGTAAGTTGAAGGACGCCCGATACCCTTTTCTTCCAGAGTGCGGACAATGGAAGCGTCCGAAAAACGCGGCGGTCCCTGAGTGAAGTGCTGTTCGCTTCTGAATTTTTCCACATTCACCTTTTCGCCTGTCTTAAGCGATGGGGAGGAATTTAAATTTTCTTCTTTTGATGAAAGGAGCTTGATTACTTTGTAAAAGCCTTTTTCCAGCAGTTTTGTCCCGCTCACCCTAAAGAGTCCTTCTTCTCCGCCGGAGATCACTTTTATATCAACGCTTACGGTTCTGCTTTTGGCGTTGATCATCTGGCTGGAAACAAACCTTTCCCAGATTATCGAATACAGACGAAACTGATCTTTTGTAAGCTGTTCCTTGATTGATTCGGGGGTATACTCGGTATAGGTAGGTCTTATGGCTTCGTGGGCGTCCTGGGCATTTTTGCCTACAGTGTACTCGACGCTTTTTTCCGGCAGTTCCTTCGGGTAATTTTTACCAAGCCACGCGCGCACGTCTTCCAGAGCTGTTTGGGAAATACGGACGCTGTCGGTACGCATATAAGTTATTAAACCTACCCTTGACGAGCCGATGTTTACGCCTTCGTAAAGCTGCTGCGCGACCTGCATTGTCTTGCGTGATGTGAAACCAAGTCTGTTTGCCGCCGTCTGCTGCATTTGCGAAGTGGTAAACGGCGCTTTGGGACGGATTGTTTTATCAGTTTCACGAACATCAGATACAACACATTCTTGATTTTGAATTTTTTCTATGATAGCTTTGACTTCGGCTTCGTTTTTCAGGCTGGGTTTTTCGTTATTCCACATCACAAGCTGTGCGGTATAAACTGTTCTCCCGGATTTGAAATCGGCTTCCAGTGTCCAATATTCTTCGGGGATAAAACTTTCCACTTCTTTTTCACGTTCGCAAATGAGGCGCAGTGCCACAGATTGAACGCGTCCGGCGGACAGACCGTTTTTCACTTTTTTCCAGAGCAGGGGCGAAAGATTATAACCTACAAGCCTATCCAGCACGCGGCGAGCTTTTTGCGCGGCGACTTTCGCTTCATCAATACCGCGCGGATTAACGACAGCGTCTTTTACTGCCTGCGGAGTTATCTCGTTAAAACTGATGCGCTCTATCGGGACTTCTTCCGTTTTCGCGGTAATAGCGTTACGCAAATGCCAGGCTATTGCCTCTCCTTCACGGTCATTATCACATGCCAGCAAAACTTTGCCGGCTTTTTTCGCGTCTGTCTGCAATTCCCTGAGTATCTTCGCCCTGCCGCGCACGGTAATATACTCCGGTTCAAAGTTGTGATCAACATCTATAGCTGTTCTGGATTTCGGCAAATCAATTAAATGTCCCATAGATGCCTTTACATTGTATGAAGGACCCAGATACTTCTCTATCGTTTTAACTTTTCCGGGAGATTCTACAATTACAAGAATCTGCTTTTCCTGTTTATCCGCGCTTTTCTTTTTTGAGGCGCTTTTTTTCTTAACTTTCGTTTCCGCTGCCATACCGCATCCTTAAAATTCAATTTCCAGAAAATTTGCCATAGATGATACTAGATCATTTCCATACACGTCCGATTGAGGAACAACGACGCCATCATCGTTATCGTTATCTGCAAATGTAAAATTCCATTTTTCAAGAATATCCGCGAATGAATAAATTATTTCCGCTCCATCGCCCGCCAGTTTAATAGTGCCCATTTTTTTGTTCAGAGAACTGTACTGATGTTCCTGCAATCCCGTAGAAGCGACCCAAAGTTCCTTTCCGTGTTCAAGCGCAAATGCAGCCGTAATTAATGAACCGGATTTCTGCGGCGCTTCCACAATTAAAACACTGCGGGAAAGAGCGGAAATCAACCTGTTCCTCGCGGGGAAATGCCATCTTTCAGGATGCGTGCCGGGAGGATACTCGGAAATCAACGCGCCGCCGGACTCCAGTATCCTTCTGGCAAGCATTCTGTTTGACGACGGATAAATTTCATCAGGACCGGAGCCGAGCACCGCGTAACCTGCCGCGCCGCCCGCGAGATTTCCCCTGTGCGACATTGCGTCAATACCAAGGGCAAGTCCGGAAATTACCGAAAAGCCCGCTCTACCTATATCATAGGCGATTTTATAAGCCTGCTGCGCCGATTCCGGACTTGGTCTGCGCGTGCCGACCATTCCAAGCAGAGGCTTTTCGGGGTTTGGAAGCTCGCCCTTGTAAAAAAGCACCGCCGGCGGATCGTAAATTTCCCGTAACAGAGGAGGATATGCCGCGTCATTCCATGACACGAGATTTATCGATCTCATCCGGCAAATCCTTTCTATCTGCGCGGCTTTTGCGCGTATTTCATCTATATCCCAGTCGCATCTGATTTGCCGGTTAAGATACCTTTCTAAATCCTCTTTAGATTGAAGGATTATGTCTTCCTCACAGTCAAATCCGTTCAGCAGAGCTACCCTGTTTCTTGGAGTCAAGCCGGGTAAAAGAGTAATTATAAAATCCAGCAGTCCGCGTTCAATCATAAAGATACCTCTGAATTATATCAATATTATTTAACGCTTGCTCTTTTATTTTCTGATCTTTAGTGCGATTTATTATTCTTTCGTAGAGTTCAATCGCCTGAGAGAAGCCGTTTGTCATTGTATACGCCCTAGCAAGAACAAACATTGCCGAAATATCGGACGACTGAATCTTCAGGTAACGTTCAAGAAACGGAATTGCGTCCGCCGGTCTGTTAAGTTCAAACGCGTACAATACGGCGAGACCGTACATCGGTTTTGTATATGTGTCATCCAGTTCAAGAGCGCGTAAATACGAGGATTCCGCAAGTTTGAAATAACGCTGTTTTTCACTCTCCGCGTTAGCTGAAAAGCCGACTAATGATTTGGCGACATTTCCAGCGGAAACTCCCGTCAGATTAAATAGAATTGGATCGTCTGTGTTATAATAAATCGCCCTTTCAAGAGCGGCAAGCGCGTCATTATGCAAATTCTTGTCCGAAAGCCGTACGGCGAGAATTTTCCAATAGACTCCCGTCTGCGCGCCTTCGTTTACGTTTCGCTCAATTTGCGCTTCGTATAACGCAATTGCCTGCCTTAAACCGTCTATGGTTTCGGGCGGACCTCTGCGGGGACTTAATTCCGAAATGCGTTTTGCCAATTCCCTGTTTTTCTTTGTGCTTTCGCTGCGATATAAAAATACAATAAGGCTCGCAACGACAAGAATAACAAAAATACCCAATAATGTTTCTTTAAAACCTTTCATATCAATATTCTCATAATCCCCGCGTCCTGAGTTCGGGTAAAAAGCGCCGGTGGTTTTCCCGAAGGAGTCCCACATCCACATGGGTATATATTTGAGTTGTAGAAAGATCGGCGTGTCCCAAAAGTTCCTGTACGGTTCTTAAATCCGCGCCGCCCGCCAAAAGCGATGTGGCGAAACTGTGCCGCAGAGTATGCAGATGGGACGAAGTTCCGGCGATAGCCGCCGATTTCGCGTAATTTTTCCAGATACCCTTTCTGGAAAGCCGTTTTCCGTTTCTCGCGATAAAAAGAGCCGGAGTTTTATTCACTTTGCCAGCCAGTTTTGGACGCCCTTCGTTAAGATACTCTTTCAGCCACATAGCCGCCTGCGGTCCAAAAAGAACAAGACGCTCTTTGTTTCCCTTCCCTTTCACTTTGGCGACGCCGCCGCCAAGATCAACATCCCTGATATTCAATCCCGACGCTTCGGAAACCCTCAATCCGGCGGAATAGATCAATTCAAAAAGACACCTATCGCGAAGTCCGTGAGGACTTTTTATATCCACAGTGTCAAAAAGAGCCTCAACGGTTTTCCCGTCCATTACTTCAGGAAGCTTCATCTGCCGTTTCGGACTTTCAAGAATCGAAGCGGGATTATCTTTTCTGATACCCTCGTCCGTTACAAATCTGAAAAAAGAACGAAGAGCGGATACCGCTTTCGCGCAGGTTCGGGAGTCTATTTTTTCCTCATTGCGCCGCATTACAAGATACGAAGAAAGGATCTGCGCGTCCGCTTTATCAACGGAAATTTTTTCCGTTTCAAGGAAATCAAGAAAACGCTTGATTTCACAGCGGTAGCAATCCCTAGTCAGCAGACTGCGGCGTTCAATCGCGATAAGTCGGGAACAAAACCTGTTTAAAAGCTCATTTTTTTCCAATTAGCAGTTCTCCGCCATTTCCAAAACCGGTTTATCTTCGGTCTGAAAGTTATAGTTTCGAATAACGGACGGTACGTCCAGATCGTCCTGATATTCCCTCTGCGGCAAAAAGCCCAGATACTCAGGGCGCTTTGTCCTCTCCCTCATTCTCACATATTCGCTGTAGTCAATAAATGATTCTTTGGATTTCTTTTCGCTTTCCTGCCCTGTCTGCGCAAAACCGGCGCTGTCGAAACCTGTTGCAATAACCGTTATCTGAATAGTATTTTCAAGCTCAGGATCGATACGGAGACCGTGAATAAGATTTACCTCAGGATTGCATTTATCTTTAATTGTTTTAATTATGTTTTGAATTTCAACAAGGGTAATATCGGCAGGACCCGTAATATTTATAAGGACTCCCGTAGCTCCGTCTATGGTCGTATCTTCAAGAAGGGGATTGTCTATCGCGTTTTTTATCGCATCCATGGAACGATTATCGCCAGAGCCAAAACCAATGCCCATTAAAGCGTCGCCTTTATCCTGCATAATTGTTTTAACATCCGCAAAATCCGTGTTTTTGAATCCTGTTTTGGTGATAAGTTCAGAAATTCCCTGCACTCCCTGACATAAAACTTCGTCCGCCAAATGATACGCTCTGTCATAGGTTGTTTTGTTGTCCACAAGCTTGAAAAGGTGTTCGTTCGGTATAACAATAAGAGTATCAACAACTTTACGCAATTTTTCAATACCCTCTTCCGCTTTTTTCATCCTGTAACGACCTTCAAACTCGAAAGGCGTCGTAACAACCGCTACCGTAAGAGCGCCTGACTCTTTGGCGATCTTCGCGATAATAGGAGCCGAACCTGTTCCAGTACCGCCGCCCATGCCCGCGGTAATAAAAACCATATCCGAACCTTTAATCACGTCGGCAAGCGAATCCTGATCCTCGATAGCCGCCTTCTCTCCCTTTCCCGGATCGCCTCCCGCTCCCCAGCCGCCTGTTACCTTTGCGCCAATTTGCAGTTTTACCCTTGCCTTGCTTTTATTGGCAAGGTCCTGAATATCCGTATTAACCGCGATAAACTGGACCCCGGATAAATGGTTGTCGATCATGCGGTTCAGAGCGTTCGCTCCGCCTCCGCCCGCGGAGATTACCTTTATAACAGCGGGAACATTTTCTTCCTGCTGCTTAAATTGAATCACCTGTGGCTTCTCACACATTTTGAAAACCTGCGCCAGGTTTTCCTTTTGAATAAATTGATTGACCTGTGGTCTTTCATTTACCGCTAAAACATTCATTTCAATCCCCTCCTGATTTATATAACTTAATTAACTAACGGAAATTATCCGCTGTTAAAAAAATTCCTCTCTTAACCATGCCCTTAATTTGCCAATAAGAGCCGTGTTCTTCTTTTCGCCCTGCCGTATATCCGCGCCGCGATCCGCCGTATCCGCGCCGGATCTCCTGTCTCCCTCAAGCGCAAGACCTATCACGGTAGCGTAAGAAGGAGCGCGGTATTCGTCTACCAGTCCGCCAAGCTGCGCGCAAGGTATCGGGCTTCCGAGTCTTGCGGGCAATTTGATAATCTCATTCGCAAGATCAACAACGCCTGTAAGCTGAGCGCCTCCGCCTGTCAATACAACTCCGCCGCCCAGAGGACGGGGAAGATTCAACGTGTCAAGATGCTGTTTGACCATCTTAAAAAGTTCTTCCATTCTTGGTTTGATAATAGCGAGTATCTGCGAACGCGGAATCGACATTGGCGATCTTCCGCCGACGCCCGGCACAATTACCACTTCATCTTCGTCTAACAGCGAATCCCAGCAGCAGCCGGCGTCTATTTTAATTTTTTCCGCGTTCTCCTGAGAAATATTTTTTATTATTGAAATATCGCTTGTAACCTGCGTCCCGCCGGCGGGAATTGTGTATGTCGAATAGGGAGTGCCTTCCACATAAACAAGCACGTCCGTCGTGCCGCCGCCGAGATCGAGTAACACAACGCCAAGATCTATTTCTTCCTGCGTAAGAACCGCGCGCCCTGCCGCCAGAGTCTGCAGAATAAGCTCGTTTACCCTGAAGCCGGCACGGTTAATGCATTTGATTAAATTTTGCGCGCCCGTTACGGTGCAAGTTATTATGTGCACTTCCGACTCTAGCCTGACTCCGATCATGTCCATGGGATTGCGTATTCCCTTTTGATCGTCCACTTTGAAATTCTGCGGAATAACTTCCAGTATCTGCCTGTCCGTTGGTATCACCACCGCCTTTGCCGCTTCAATTACGCGATCAATATCATCTTGACTTATCTCTCTTTCTTTCGTATCCCGCTTTTTGCCCGTAACGCCAACAACTCCGCGTGAATTGAGTCCATTAATATGATTCCCGCCAATTCCTGCCCAGCAATCGTGTACTTCAAGACCACTCATCATTTCCGCGTCCTCAATGGCGGCTCCTACCGCTTTTAGAGTCGCTTCAATATTTACAACAACGCCTTTTCTTAAACCTGTGGAAGGTTTAACTCCTACGCCCATGATTTTGAGATTTCCGTCTTCATCGCGTTCGCAGATAACGGCGCGCACCCAAGTTGATCCTATGTCCAAAGCGACAACAATTTCATTATTTACCATAAGGATTGCTCCCTTATTTTATATGACCCCATGCCCGACCTGAAATCAATTTCTTCAGGTTTGGCAGAATCAGATTCAAAAACATTAAGCATTAACAGCATATAGCGAAGAATATCTTCGTTTATTTTATTTTCTACACGCACCCTAATTGAACTATGAACAGGATAAATAACAAGGTCATATCCGTCCAACGTTTTCTGTTCTATCTTTATTTCAGAAACAGACGATAACAATTCAGGCGAACTTTCGGCAATAACAGAAATTCTTTCAACGAGCGGAACAAGAGACGGAGAAAGGCGCGAATTAAGCCGCGGGTTTTCAATTCCGGAAAGAATTGGAAACCCTTCCGTCTGTGCGCCCGCCTGAACGTATTTGTAAAATACTCCTTTCCTGTCTACATACAGCGGCGGTGAACCGGCGGCGGAAAACGCCGTCATTACCGCGACGCGCGGAAAAAGGAAAATTGATAATTTATCAGGAAATCTTTTAATAACTTTTACGGACTCCACAAGAATATTTTGTGAAAGTTTTTCCTGTATTGCCGTAATGTCAGTTGACATATACGACGATGTTTCGTCAATTCCCGCAATCGCGAGAATTTCCTGACGTCCGAGTTCCGCAAATCCGTAAACTTCCACAGTTGAAAACGGAATAAAGGGGCTTATCCCGAAAAGCCAAACCAGTTCCGCCGTTAGTACAATTCCCGCCAGTATAAAGAGTCTTTTTAACCCCTTCTCCACTTTTCTTGAGGATTTTGAAGTAACGCCTATGTTTTCAGAGGCGGCGTACGTGAAATCAGATGTCATCTTCACCCTCCGAAATTAAATCCGCGTTATCCGACGTATTTCCCGAATTGACGCCGCCTTTTCTGGCGATATTGGCAACCAATCCCGCGCAGATAAGTGTTGTCGCAAATGAAGAACCACCGGCCGAAAAGAACGGAAGCGGAATTCCGGTCGCGGGAAGCGCCCCGGAAACAACAGCCGCGTTCAACAGCGCCTGTGACACGATCATCGTTGTTAAACCGGCGGCAAGAAGCCTTCCAAAAACAGTTTTGCTCTTCCACGCGGCTCTGTATCCAAGAACAGCGAATAACGCAAACATGGCGAAGAACAGAAGTATGCCGATAAAGCCTGTCTCTTCGGCATACGCGCTGAAAATAAAATCCGAATGAATTTCAGGAATACTCGCTATCTTGCGCGTCCCCTCTCCTATGCCCTTGCCCCAGAAGCCGCCGGATACAATCGCGTCACGGCTTGCGTTCACCTGAAAACTCGCTCCCAGCGGGTCCCACTGCGGTCTTAAGAAACTGACAAGACGCCTGACGCGGTGTTCTTTGGTAAAAACCAAAAGCGCGGAAACCGGAACTATCATTGTTATAGCCGCAAGAAAATACCGATAACGCACACCGGCAAGATAGAAAATTACAAGCGCGTTGAAAACGATAAAGACCGCCGTGGAAAAATTGTTTTGTATGTAAATCAGACCGAAGAATATGCCCGTAACAAGCACAGGAGGCAGAATACCGGAATACAAATTGTCAAGGTTATCCGCTTTTTTATCGAGCAGATGGGCAAGGTACAAAGGCAGTACAAATTTTACCATTTCGGACGGCTGATAAGACAGCGGTCCTATTTCTATCCAGCGTGACGCGCCATACCTTTCAACGCCGATGCCGGGAATCAAGGTTAAGACGCACAGGAAAGCCGCAAGTCCCACAAGAAGCATTACATATTTGCGAAGCAGTCCAAGGTTGATTCTGGAAAAGATAATGAAGAAAACAACGCCGACTGCGCCAAAAACAATTTGTCTTAATATAAAATAATTTCCGTCGGAGAAGAAACGGAGAGCGAAAGCGTATGATGATGAATACAGCGTAACAAGTCCAACCCCGGACAAAAGTATCACGCAAAAGTAAAAAATGTGAACTGTCCGTTGGCTCTGAACTTTTTCAGCATCAAATTGATACATCATTTCTCCCTTATTTATTGTATCTTCAAAGTCGAAAGCGCAATAATTGCGAACAATCCGCCTAAGATCCAGAACCGGATAACTGTTTTCGTTTCCGGCCATCCCGAAAGTTCATAGTGGTGATGAAGCGGCGCCATTTTAAAGACGCGCTTCCTTCGTAATTTGTAGAAAAAAACCTGAATAATAACAGTGGCAATTTCAAGTACAAAAACTCCGCCGATAACAAGAATTAAAATTTCTTTTTTTGTTATCAGCGAGATAACGGCGATTACGCCGCCCAAAGACAGACTGCCTACATCGCCCATGAACACTTCCGCGGGGTGCGCGTTGAACCACAGAAACCCGACGCAGGCGCCCGCGGCGGCGAGACAGAACACGGTCAGCTCTCCTGAGCCGCGGACATAGGGAATGCCAAGATATTCGGAGTAATCCGTGCGGCCGGTGATGTATGTTATTATCGCGAGCGTAATAAAGACCAGTATCAAAAGCCCCGCTAATAATCCGTCCAGCCCATCGGAGAAATTCACGGCGTTTGATTCGCCCACAACCAACAGTACCGCAAAAGGTATCCACAGCCAGCCCATGTCCACAACCGGATTTTTGAAAAAGGGAATGTAAAGAGCCGTTGTGTTTTCACCGCCTGAAAAGTAAATAATCAGCACGACAGTTATCGCCGCCGTGAATTGACAGACAAGTTTTGCCCATGCCGGAAGCCCGGCGGAATTATGGCGCGTAACTTTAAGATAATCGTCGATAAAACCTATTATGCCGAACACGAGAAACGCTCCCATGGTTATCCAGATTTCCATGTTACGCAAATCTCCCCAGAACAGCATAGAAATCACGACGGAAAGTATTATAAATATTCCGCCCATTGTGGGAGTTCCCGATTTATGCAAATGACTCTGAGGACCGTCCTCGCGTATCGACTGACCAATCCTTAATTTGCGCAATAGCTCGATAATTCTGCCGCCAAAGATAAAACAGAGAAGCAATGTCATAAGAGCGGCGAACGCGCTTCTGAATGTCAGATAAATAAAAACGTTGAAAGGAGTGAAAATTTTAATCAGGGGACGGATAATTTCAAGAAACATAACGCGCCTCCCCTGTAAGCATTTCAGATAACCGTTCCAGAGCGCAGCCGCGAGAGCCTTTTAACAGAACCAGATCGCCTTCACGCAGGAAACTGTCAATAGCGGAGGAAAGTTCGTCAATATCTTTCGAGTGGTAGAAGCGCCTGCCTTTTTCAGCCATTTTCGCTCCCGCCGAAGTTATTTCACCGCCGAACAGAAAAACCATTTCCGCTCCGCAGCGCGACAAAAGTTCTCCCAGTTTTTCATGTTCGGCGAAAGAGTTATCGCCCAATTCAAGCATATCACCGATTACATAGACCTTCCTGCCTGACCATTCAAGAGAATCGCAGAATTCGACGCTCCTCGCCATTGATTCGGGGTTTGCGTTGTAGCAGTCCATGACAACCGTAGTCCTTCCTTTCAATATCTCAAGCCTTCCAAACAGAGGTTTGACGGACTCAAGCCCGCGCTTTATCGCGTTGTTGCTGACGGAAACTTCCTTCGCTATCGCGACGGCGGCAATGGCGTCCTCAAAACTGTGCCGTCCCGGCAATGGAAAGTTGATCTTCTCGCCAGCCCAAAAAACTTCGGTTCCTTCGATGCCAAGACTGCGCGTCCCTTCAAATTCGTCAAACAACTCCGCGCCGTAATAGCGAACTATTCCCGTAACGCCGTCCGCGAGAATACCGGAATATTCGTCGTCTTTCGGAATCAGCGCGACATCGTTATCTGACAAAAAATTGTATATACAGCGCTTTTCCTTAAGTATTTCAAGTTTACTGCCGAAATATTCGATATGGGCGGAACCTATATTTGTGATTAACGCGATGTTTGGTTTAAGAATTTCAGCCAATTCGGAAATTTCACCCTTTCTGTTCATGCCAAGCTCAAAAACCCCAACCTCATGACAGGGGCGCACTTCAAAAACGGAAAGCGGCAGCCCTGTTTCTGAATTGAGATTTCCCTTGTTCATTACGGTATTTTTTTCACATGAGATAATCGCGGCGGCGATTTCCTTTGTCGTTGACTTGCCGCTTGAACCCGTTATCCCAATTTTCACAAGTCCCGGAAATTTTTCCAGATACACTCTCGCTGAATCCTGCAGACCTTTTAATGTATTTTCAACTACAATTAATTCTTTTTCCGTCTTTTGCGCGGCATTTACAAGATCAAAACCTTCCAGCTTTGAAGATTCTACCACCGCTCCCCGCGCGCCTGAATCAAAAGCGGCAGTAACAAAACTGTGTCCGTCGCAGGACGCGCCTACAAGAGCGAAAAACAGACTGCCCTCTTTCGCGGCGCGCGAATCAATCACGACGGAAGAAAAACCCGTATTGCGGGAGAAAGAGTAATGCCGCGCTCCAATGGAACGGGACAATTCGGCAAAACCCATCAGGTCAGTATCCATACCCCTTCCCCTCCGCGCGTGAACTGTTATCCACAATTTTTACCTGTAATAAATACTCAGGCGGTATTTTTTGCAAAGAAAGTTGATTTTTAGCCGCGTTTTCTATGGTTTCAGGCGACGAATATTCAGAAATGCCGGCAATAAGCCGTTTGTTGCTCTCAACCCATTCAACCTGTGTTTGTTCAAGACGTTTTAATTCACCGGAAAGCCCTTGGTATCTGTTGGACTGCCAGACAATCAAAGCGAGAAAAACAGGAATGCTAATAACCATCAGGTAAAGTAAAAAATACCGCTTTTTCATTGTCCGTCCTCGTCTAAAACTTTTTCTACTACCCGCAGTCTCGCGCTTCGGGAGGGAGGATTCCGCTCAATCTCGTCTTTTCCTGATGTAATTCCCTTTTTGGTCAGCACATTGACTGAGCGGCGTCCCTCACATCTACATATCGGCGCTTGCTGGGGGCAGGTACAGTTTTTATTCATCGTTCTGAAAAAATTCTTAACAATCCTGTCTTCCAGCGAATGAAAACTTATACACCCAAGCCTTCCCCCAGGCTCAAGTACCCTAAGCGCCCCCTCAAGGAGTGCCGGAAGCCGTGAAAGCTCCCCGTTTACCGCGATTCGCAGGGACTGGAAAGTCCTGGTCGCGGGATGTATCGGTCCGTGCCTGTAAGACGCCGGTACTGCTCTTTCTACCAGCGCGGCAAGAGCCGTGGTTGTCGTTATAGCCGCGTTTTTTCGCTCATTAACGATTGCGGACGCGATCCGCCTTGAAAATTTTTCCCCTGAATTGTTGAACAGAATGTCGGCTAACTCCCTCTCCGGCAGTCTCGCCAAAAGATCAGCCGCGGTTAAACCGTCGGACGTATCCAGCCTCATATCCAGATATTCATCCGCGCTGAAACTAAAACCCCTTCCGCTCGTCTTGTAGTGGAAAAAACTGCAACCCAAGTCAAAGAAAATGGTATCCGGTCTCCTTAATTCGGAAGGATAATCGGCGAAAAATTCATTCGACCAGCCTGAATAAAAATAAATGCGATCCGCGTACTTTTCCAGCCGTTTTTTAGCTATTTCAAGAATAGCGTTGTCAACATCAATACATACGATTTTTAAATCGGGATACCGCGAAAGGAAAGCGTAACTGTGCCCGCCCTCTCCTGTATTCGCGTCAACCATTAATTCATTTTTTCCCCTTGGTCCCAAAAATTGGAGGACTTCTTCAAGCAGAACAGGGGTGTGAACGTATTCCATACTAGCCGCTTATACCCCTCTTATGCTTTATTCTGTTACTTAGAACTTCGGAAGCGGCTTCAAATTCCTCATCTTTGCCGTCAAAGTATTCGCCGTAACGCTTTTCATCCCAAATCTCGATATAGTCAATCTGACCCAAAACCACACACTCCCTCGATAACCCCGCGAATTCGCGCAAACTCTGCGCGATTGGGATTCTTCCGGCTTTATCAATCTCAACTTCCTGCGCCGGACCGATAATTTTCCGTAAAACGCGGCGATCCAGCTTGGAAAAGGGGTCGGTAACGTCCTTTATAGTACTGCTGACCAACTCCTCCCACTTTCCCGAAGGATAGAGCCAAAGGCAGTTATCCTCGCCTTTGGTAAGGTGCAAGGTCGTCTCGGTCAGGTCTTTTCTCAAGCTTGAAGGCAGGCTGATACGCCCCTTTTCATCGAGAATAACCTTGAATTCGCCTGTTAATAACATCAAATTCCCCACTTTTCTCCACTTTCTCCCACTTGATCTATCTTAACATGGGTAAAATACATCCGCAAGCAAAAAAATAAAAAAAAATGAAAAAAATTTGCGCTACTTCTATACAGATATGTAGTAGTTTATGACAAAAAGACAGTATCTGCCCCCAAAAAACATCAAAAAAATGGTGTTTTTGAGGGGTTTTTTATCAAAAAATAGCGTTTTTGGAGGCTTTTGGGCTTTTTTTTAGCATTGCATTCAGACAAAAATTGCGATATTGTTAAATGATGTATATTAATGAATATTTTATCGTTTTTCCCGAAGGCGACGTTCAGGAAATCAAGAGCCGTCTGCCTTTTAACACGTTGGTTGACATGAACGGCAACGTGCTTTCCCTGCCGCTTCCGACCAATAAAATGATAGTTTTTAAGGTAAATGGGATAAAAACCGATGAAAATAAGGGCGGAAGCGAAACTTATCATTTTTTGGAGCTTCTGAGCGCAGAGGAATTACTTGAGTATACGAAATAAAAACATAGGAATTAATAATGAAAGCAGTCTTCATCGCACATTAAAATACCGTTACGCTGGACCCAAAGGCAAAATCGAGGCGGCGGTCGGAGAGTATGTCGCGGACGGAATAAGGCAGGACGGCGAATATATTGAAGTTCAGACGGGGAATTTCGCGCCGCTAATGAAAAAAGTGAAGGAATTCACCGCCGCCGGAAAGGTGCGGATCATCCACCCTGTCGCCGTAACAAAAAAAATTGAAGTTTACGCGCCGTCCGGCGCTTTTCTTTACAGCCGTAAAAGCCCTAAAAAAGGCTCGTTATGGGACATTTTTGACGCGCTCCTATACGCTCCCGAACTGCCGCTCATCCGCGGAGTAACCATAGAAGTCGTACTGGCTGACATCACCGAAAAGCGCGTCAATGACGGCAAGGGCGCGCGGCGGCGCAGGGGAATAAGCATCCAAGACCGCGAACTTTCCTCATGGCGTGAAAGCGTCGTCTTTAAGAAGCCCTCCGACTATTTGCGTTTTGTCCCTTTCAAAAAAAACGAAGAATTTACCGTCTCCACGCTTTCGGAACTCGCCGGCGTAGATAAATGGACGGCGCGAAAAGCCCTTTACGTTCTTACCAAGATGAAAGTGGTAAAAAGAATCGGCAAAAAAAACCGCGCATGGCTTTATACGCGCGGGAAGTAATTACGGATTATTTATTCAGATATTCCTGCACCTGCGCGGCTGCGGAGAATTTTAGAACCTTCGCTGCTATTTCTTCGCACTTTTTCACGGAGACGGACGCAATGGCGCGTTTAACAGCCGCGATGGAGGCTTCTCCCATGCTGAGTTTTCTCAGTCCAAGTCCGGCAAGAACCGGAACCGCCAGCGGGTCAGAGGCAAGTTCGCCGCAGAGTGAAATTGGTTTGCCGGCGTTTGTAAAAGCCGAAGCTGTCTCTTTTATCAGTCTCCACATGGCGGGGTGGTAACTTTGATAGTAGCTTTCCACTTCGCTGTTCATCCTGTCCGCGGCGCATAAATACTGGCACAGATCGTTTGAGCCTATACTCGCAAAATCAACTTCCGCCGCAGCAAGATCGGCAACAAGCGCGATAGATGGAATTTCTATCATTATGCCTGTCTTTACTTCACCGAATTTTTTTCCCTCTTTTTTTAGTTCCTCAGCCGCGGAAGTTGTAAACTCTTTCGCCCTGCGTATGTCCTCAATGGAACTCACCATAGGAAACATCAGCCACAAATTGCCGTAAACCGAAGCGCGCAGGGCTGCTTTGAGTTGGGTTTTAAAAATATCGGGATTGCTAAAACAGAAACGCAGGGCGCGGTTTCCGAGAAAGGGATTTTCCTCGCGGGGAAGCTCCATGTTATCAAGTTTTTTGTCTCCCCCGATATCCAACGTGCGCAGAAGAACCGGCTTTTGATTAAAATGTTCCAGAACTTTGCGGTAAGCCGCGAATTGTTCTTCTTCGTCCGGCAAAGTATCGCGATCCATGAAAAGAAATTCTGTTCTGAAAAGTCCGGCGCAATCCGTGTATTCACACGCCCTCAGTTCTTCTTCTTCAACTCCGGTTATATTAAGTCCGATTTCAATTTTTATTCCGTCCGCTGTGAGACATTCCTTTTTGCGGAATGTTTCGGCGTCCTGCCTGTCGCGGCGATAAGCCTCAATTTTTATTTTATATTCCTCAAGCACCGCGTCTTCCGGGTCAAGAATAACCGTTCCTTCATGCGCGTCAACTGCCGCGAATTGCCCGTTTTTTACGGTATCAAGGAGTCCCTGTAAGCCGGAGATTGCCGGAATTCCGTAACTCTTGGCAATAATCGCGGTGTGCGAAGTTTCCCCTCCGTGTTCCGTAAGCAAACCCAGCACTTTGTCCCTGTCTATGGACGCGGTGTCCGACGGCAGAAAATCATGGGCGGCAATGATAACCGGCTCCGACAAAGCGTGAAGTTTTTCTTTTTTTTCACCGTACCATAACCGCAGTAAACGGGCGCGGATATCGTCAAAATCGGCGGCGCGTTCGGCAATCAGCGGGTCTCCCGCTTTTTTCAACACGACAAGAACGGTCTCATAAACCTGATAAATCGCCCAGTCTCCCGCCCAGTGTTCGTTTAAAATTCTGGCGGGGATTTCTTCATTTATCACGATGTCATCTAGAATTTCCTGATGCGCCGCGAAAATTTCCGCTTTTTCAGGACCGTGTTTCAGCATGGCAAGCCTTATTTCTTCCAGCTCTTCCATTGCCTGTTTTTTTACCGCGAGATAACGATCCAGATGAGACTGCTCTTCGCCTTCATCGACAAAACTTTCTTCGGGAATAAAATATTTTTTCTTATATAAAAAAATTCTGCCAACCGCGATTCCGGGAGCAGTTCCTTTTCCTGTTAACAGCAATGTTTACACGTCTTATATTCTGGTTTAACTTTAAGCATTCTGCTTAATTTCCCAAGATTCGCACTCATCCTTTTTAGGGTTAGGAATCTCAAGACCAAAATGGTTGCAATACAATTTGCCTACCGATACGATTAAATGCACACAGTCGTTGCAATCATACTCCGGTTTTTTTTCTTTGTGATCAATGTGCTCAAAAGTCAGTTTTTTTGCTTTTATTTTACCCATCTTCGTTCTCCTTAAAATTATTTTTTATAGAAAAAAATCTGACCGCAAAAAGCGGTCAGATATAATTTTCTACCAGCCATCGACCATGTCGTCTGGATCGCGGTTATTTTCCGCGAAGAGGTCTGTAACGGCGCGAAGATCGTCAAAGTAAAGATAATAACTGCCTCTGGCTTCCATCGGATCGCATTTAATGCGGAAACCTGTAACCTTAATGCCCGCTTGATTGTGGTAATGGTAATTTGTCTGAACAACGCCGGCAAAGCCGTCTTCCGCCTGCGGCGGAATAACAGCCGTCATTTTCTTCCAGCCGATAAAATTGAGTTTTCCTATGTAGAACTCGTAATCCCTGCCGAAATAATCCTGTATTAAGAGATAAAGCTCGTGGTTAAAGTTACGACCGGCAACCCATACCGAAATTGTCTTTGTAATTCCCTCAATCGGGATTGGGCGCGTTGGGTAAATAGTAAAAACGTTATGCCCCCTGCGGAGGAAATCAACCCTCGTGCCGAGTACGAATTTATCGGAAATCTCCATGCCCTCTTCATCGGGAATTGGCTCTTTGCCGGCGGGAGAACCGTTGAACAGTCTGCTCGTCGTGTAACCTTCATCGCTTGACATTGTAGAACGCCAGTAACCGTCATGCTCGAATTTATCGACAGATACTTCTTTTAACTGCTGCTGGGCGGATTCAATTCCAATTCTTTCAGGGTCGGGTCCGCCGATATCCTGCTGGGCATAAAGAAAGCCGCCGATAAAAAGGAAAATCGCAATAATTAATAATTTCTTCATCTTTTTCTCCTTAGTTACTGTTCCAGAGTTGATCTACATGCTGCGGATCAGCCAATTCGTTACCGTCAAACAGATTTTCAAAAATATCCGTTAGTATTTTAAACTGTTTAAAGTAAATAAAAAAGTTATCAACCCTTTCCGTTGGAGTTGTCCAGATACGGAATTTGACGAAGGTTAAACCCGCGTATGCCGGCAGTATTCTCTTGCCCTGCGGAATATTGCCCGGAATATTAACGCTCAAGTTTTTCCAGCCGGCATAGGTAATATCTCCCAGTTTGAGAGTGTGCACTACGCCGGTGTAATCCCTCAGGAAAACCTCAATGTAAAATTTAAGGTTCGATCCCCATACCCACATATCCAGATTATGGATTCTGCCGGGAATTGGAATTTCCGCGGGGTTTTCTTCGTCGCCTTTGACCGGGTAAACATCAATCCAGTTGTAACCCTTGCGATCAAAGCGTCCGTTAATGCCGAGGCTCTTCAATTCCTGATCGCCGCTGCGGTTGTACCCGAATACGGCTACAGGCCATGCTTCAACATAATGAAGTTTCGGGTAAGTATCATCATCGGTTTTGGTGATGAATCTGCTGGCTACGGTTTTCCATGTGTAATCGGAATCTCCGTTAAAAGACTCTAGAATTCTCGTTTCGAAACTTATAGTCTTTTCCTGACCATAACCAGAAAAAACTGTTATACATGCCCAGAGAATCAGGCATAAAATTTTGAAGCTGTCACGTTTCATTTTAAAGCTCCTTTTATTAATCCTTAGTATTAATTATATTTGTTTGTTCAATCTTTGTCAAATACTCAAGCGCCATTTTGTTAAATTTATCGTATTCTTTTGATTTTTCGTAAAATTTCTTTTTCTATGCCGCTGCCCGGTAAAAAGACCGGTTTGGACTTTACCGTCCCTTTTGTTACCCCGGCGGACGCCATCCTGACCGCTTCCACAGCCTGAGCCAAGGGGGAATCGTCAAGAATTAGGACAACATCCACCGGCACTAGCGCCGGATCTATCCAAGAAAAGAAAATAATCGGCACATTGGAGTATTTTTCAAAATATTCCGCCCCAATTCCTGAAATAACTACGCATGAAAAGCCCGAATTTCCCGAAAACATGGAAAATTGTGTGAAATAAGAGGCTTGTAACGGCTTTTCGAGGTCATTTAACGCCTGTGAAAAGGCTTCTCTTGCCTGAATTTGGAGATTTGTTTCCAAAAAAACAGCGATTCTGTCGTTTTTATCCCTATCCAAGATAGCCGAGGCAAGTCCGGCTCTGTAAAAATCGGTGTTTATATCAGTTTTGTAGATAAAATAGTCGTCGGCGTTGTTACTTTCGATGGCGGAAAAGGACGGATTTTCGGTCTCAGGATACCTGCCTTCCAGTATAATTACGGGAATACGCGGGTGGTTTTCACGGTAAAAACGCGCTGCCCCGGCAAATCTGAGCGGAAAAATAACGCTATGGGGTCTTTTTGAGGTTTCCTCAATGACAAACCGGACTATATCATCGCCGGAATCGTCCGCGATGAGCACAATTTTGACCCGCCGGAACAGGGAAAACGAAGACCGCGCCAATTCACCCTTGATTCTTGCAGTCCCGTAAAGCGGGATAAATGAATGATCGGTTACAACCAGCACCGGAGAGCGGGCTAAAAAGACAATTGTTGGAATAACCGCCGCCAGAGCCAGTACAACGATTATCCCCAATATTTCAATTCTTATCTTCATGTTGCTCAATACGGATTATACCATA
>JAISSH010000045.1 GCA_031273265.1 Treponema sp. | reverse complement strand
TGATTCTATACGAAGACGTAAGCGTATATGGATCCTCATCGTCGACGGTACGCGCTGATTCGGCAGGAAAAGTGCTGTCCGTTACTTCTGCCCAGGTTTCACCATCATCGGAATACGCCATTTTGCCGTCACCACCCACGGCGACCAACTTGTTGTTGCCATAGGCGATGGCGTTGATAATAAGACTATAGCCATTACTACTATCAGTAGATGGGAATGTGCTGTCCGCTACGGCTGACCAGTTTTCGCCGTCATCGGAATACGCCATTCTGCCGTTCATACCTCCGGCGACAAACCTGTTGCCGGCGTTGCCGGCACTGCCATAGGCGATGGCGTAGATGTAAGATAAGTCGAATTTGCTGTCCTCTACGGCTGTCCAGATTGCGCCGTTTGCGGAAGTCGCTATTTTGCCTTGCCCACCCACGGCGACAAACTTGCCGTTTCCATAGGCGATGGCGTTGATGTCAACCGTGCCAAAGATGTACTCCCATATTGTGCTGTCCGTTACGGCTGTCCAGTTCTGCAAGCTATCATAACCGCAAACGGAACAAGGATTGCCCGTGTGATTGGCAACATCGGTTTTCGCGCCGTCATTGGCGGTACATTCTCTCCAGTGTTGGGTCGCGTTGCTTCGCCATGCTCCCCAAGTGTGGGTATGTTCGTCATCATCGTCACCGCAAGCGGTAAACGCTAACGCTAAAACCAGCGAGAAAATTACGGCTAATGCACCGTAAAGAATTGTCTGTTTAATTTTCATGGGAAACTCCTTTTTAACCAAATTGTGTGCGCCAATATTAAATGATCGTTTTTTTTGAGCAATTCCACATTCTTCCGTATGCGTTGATATTTTAAAAAATGATTGTTTTTTCTTGACAAATGTACAAAAAAGAGATATTATTCTTTTGAATATACATTTATTAGGCAGGTATGTTTAATAAATTAAACGATCGTTTTTTTATGGCTATGTATAACGGTGCGCGGTATCCAAATTAATCATTAAACACTAGGGCGGGGCAGTCTGCGGGACGACAAAACTGCCCGTCTCTGCGTCCTTTGTGCCTCTGTTTGCTTGCAAACGACGCCTCTGCGTGAAGTTTAGGGGAAAATGCTGTTTCAAAAAGGCGCGAATTGTGGTATAATAGAACATGGACATCACCATCGAGTTCAGTCCTTCCGCCTTTAAGCACAATGTAACCGAAGATGACATTCGATGGGCTTTTGATACCGCTGTCTATGACGGTTGGTTTAATGAAGGAAAAGACGGGGACAGATATTTGCTCATCGGTTTTAACAGGAAAGGCAATCCCCTTGAAATCCTTTATTATTTTGTTAACGATGAAACCATAAATGTATTCCATGCGATGACGTGCAGGAATATCTATCATCATTTGATACGAAAAGAAGGAAATTATGGCAAGAATGACTGATGAAGAAGCGGATTACTGGGACGAGTATTACACCAAAAATCCGCCTGTCCCCGGACCTAATGGGACTGGTTATTTTACGCAACGGCGCAAATCCGCCCGCTCTGTAACAATTGATGATCTGTCAGCCGACTGGCTTATGACAAAAGCCATTGCCGATCACAAAACTCCCGCCGAAGTTATCAGCGACATGGTTCAAAAGGAAATTGCCGCCGCTCTCATTTAGGCATTAGTCAACATACCTCTTTGCGTTTTCGCGTAACGCACCTCGCAACCAGTTTCACAATCTCCGAGACGACAACCACGCTGAAAGCGACCGCGAACAGTTTGAGCCACAGGTCGAGGGGGAGGGGGATAGTGCCGAAGAACGCGCCGGCGTACTGGATGATCAAAATCTGAATTACGAATGTGCAGCCGGTAACGGCGAGCATCAGGCGGTTTTTGAAAAAGTTTTTGACGATGCTGTCGCCTTGCAGTTCGCGGCAGTTAAATGCGTTGAACAACTGGAACAGGGCGAACATTGTAAAAAGTACCGTACCCATTTGATCCGCGCTTACTTTTAAAAAGTTGAAAGAGTATTGAAAAAGAAACACGACTGAAATATAAAGCCCGGTCAGTCCTATGCGCGTCAAAAGCGCGCGCGAAAGGATATTTTCACTGCGTTTAACAGGCGGTCTTTTCATTAAGTCGCCGTGAATTGGCTCAAGACCGAGGGTGAGGGCGGGCGGACCGTCCATGATTATATTGATCCATAAAAGTTCAAGCGCGGTAAAGGGAGCCTTGAAACCGACTAAAATTGAAGTGAGTACCACGACCACGGCGGACACATTGACCGTTAGCTGAAAACTGATAAACCGTTTGAAGTTTTCGTAAATTCCGCGCCCCCAGCGCACCGCGTTTACAATCGTAGAAAACGAGTCGTCTAAAAGGACAATGTCGCTCGCTTCTTTGGAAACTTCCGTGCCGGAAATACCCATCGCGATCCCTACGTCCGCGTTTTTAAGAGCCGGCGCGTCGTTTATGCCGTCTCCTGTTACGGCGACAACGTTTCCCTTCGCTTTCAGCAGATTGACGACGCGCATTTTAATGGTCGGGGTACTGCGCGCGATTACGCGGATTTTTTCAAGTTTATCGGAAAGTTCCGCGTCGGACAGCGGTTCAATTTCGCGCGCTTCAACGGCGATATGCTCATTATCCAAAACGCCCAGTTCGCTAGCGATAGCCGCCGCCGTTACAATGTTATCGCCTGTGAGGATTTTTATGTCTACTCCGGCAAGACGGCACTGGCTTACAGCGTCATAAACATCGGCGCGTAGCGGGTCGGAAATCGCGGCAAAGCCGTCAAAGACAAAACCATTTGCAACCGCGCTTTCTTCAAAAGCGGGCGCTTCAGCAAAATCCCTGTGCGCGAACGCGATGATACGGCAGGCTTTTTTCTGCCATTGCGTGATTTGATTTTCAATTTCAGTTCGTTTTGTTTTATCCATATCGCAGAGTTGGAATATTTTTTCGGGGCTTCCCTTGCTGTAGGCGGTAAAACCTTTTTCCGCCCGCGTTATCGTCGTCATGTTTTTTTTCTCTGATGAAAACGGAAACACATGAACAATACCCGCGCTCTGCCTTCGCTCATGGTAATTCCAGCCGGATTTTTTCGCAGCCGTCAAAAGGGCGCATTCAGTCGGGTTGCCGACAAAAAGCCCGCCTTCTCCGATTTCCGCCGTACTGTTTACGCAGATGTTACGCAAAACTTTTTCGTCCGTTATTTCGCCGTTAACTGTCATTTTATTTTCGGTCAAAGTTCCGGTTTTATCTGAGCAGATAACGTTAATGCACCCGACGGTTTCGGACGCGATGATTTTTTTAACAAGCGCGTTTTGTTTTGACAGTTTGATGATATTGAGGGAGAGCGAAACGGCGACAATGGTGGGAAGCCCTTCGGGAACTGTCGCTACGATAAGGACAATGCTCGTAACAAAAGCGTCGATGATATTTTGAAAAATAAATTCGCTGTGAAGGGCAAAGGAAACAAGCTGTGCGATAAACACAACCGCGGCGGCAATAATGCCGATAGTGGTGATAAATTTTCCCATGCGCCCAAGCCGTTCCTGAAGCGGGGTAGTGGTCTTTTCAACGCCGGACAGCTCATGCGCGATTTTGCCGAACTCGGTTTTTCCGCCGACTGCCGTTACGAGCAATTTACCAAAACCGCCTGTTATAAAAGTGCCGGAGTAGAGCATATTATGCCTTTCGGCGAGAGGAGTTTTTTCATCGGTGATTGCACAATCGGAGTCTTTTTTTGCCGGGACGCTCTCTCCGGTTAGCGCGGATTCGTCGGCGGAAAGTTCGTTGCTTTCAAGCAGTCTTCCGTCGGCGGGGATTTTATCGCCTGTTGAAAGCAGAAGAATGTCGCCGCAGACAATGTCCCGCTGGTTCAGCATGACAGCGTTTCCGTTACGCAGAGCCTTTACGACAATATCCTCGTTGATTTTATTCAACGCTTCAAACGCTTTCGCGCTCTTTCCTTCCATCGCGACGGTAATAGTAACCGAAATGGAAATCGCGGCGAAAATCCCCAAGACTTCCAAAAAGTCAAAATGACCGCCTGTCGCGTAGTTAAAGAGATTGACGCCAAGGGCGATCAGCGCCGCCATTACCAAAAGGAGGAGCATAGGCTCTGTCGCGGAGTCCCAGACGCGCCTTAACAAAGACACAGGTTTTGTGCGCGTAAGGGCGTTCACGCCGTATTTCGCGGCGTTTTCCTTCACTTTTTCATCGCTCAAGCCGGAAGCTGGATCAACTCCAAAACTTTTCTCAAGTTCCGTTTTATTCGCAATATATTCGATCATTTTTATCCTTATTTCTTCGGCGGCATAAAAGAGGTCAGTCTTTCTATTACTTCTTCAAAATTAAGCGGCTTTCCTATGTGGCTGTCCATGCCGACTTCATGACACCTTTCAATATCGTCGCGAAACACGTTAGCTGTCATGGCGATTATCTTGACGGTTTTCGCCTGGGGTACGTCCAGCGCTCTTATTTTTTGCGTCGCTTCATATCCGTCCATTTCCGGCATTTGAATATCCATTAAAATCATGTCGTATTTTTCCGGCGCTTCCCTGAACATTCGCACCGCTTCCGCGCCGTTCATCGCGCAGTCGATTTTTATTTGCGTAGGTTCCAGCAGGGCTAATACAATTTCCTGATTTATTTCCACGTCTTCGGCAAGCAAAATGCTTCTGCCTGAGAATATGCCTTTTATATTTTTATGCGCGCTTTCCATTTGATGACGGTCATGGCTGATACATTCAATTATTGAGTCCATGATTGTGGACGGGAACAGCGGCTTGGAAAGGAATTTGTCAACGCCCGCTTTTTTTGCCTCAGTTTCGACAGCCGTCCATTCAGCCGCCGTTATCATTATGACAACAGACTTTGCGGTCGCTTTTCTCTTTAATTCCGACGCCAGTTGTATGCCGTCCATTACCGGCATTTTCCAATCGACAAAATAGATGTGGTAATCTCCGTTACGCGCAACAAGTCCCAGCGCTTCTTCTCCGCTTATGGCTGTATCACAACATGCTACGCCAAAGCCGTCCGCGATTTCGTTGAAATAATCCAAAATGTCCTTGTCGTCGTCTACCGCCATGATACGGATATTGCTTAAATTAACGTCTGAGTCCAAAAGACCTTCGTGTATGCGCGAACTGCGTTTTATTTTTATTGTAAATGAAAAGTTTGAGCCTTTGTTGGGTCCCGATTCCACCCATATTCTGCCCTCCATTAACTCAACGATATTTTTTGAAATCGCCAGCCCCAGCCCTGTTCCTCCGTATCTGCGGGTGGTAGACGATTCAGCCTGTTCAAAGGATATGAATATGCGCTTTTTCTGTTCCTCATTCAAGCCAATCCCTGAGTCTATAACAGAAAACTGTATAATAAGATCGTCGTCGTTTTCTTCCTGTAATTTCGCGTTAAGAGCGATTGAGCCTTTTTCGGGCGTGAACTTTATCGCGTTGCCCAGCAGATTTGTAATTACCTGCGCTATGCGCTGATCGTCGCCAACGAGGTACTTTGGGATTTTTTTGTCGATGTGTACCGTAAATTTGTGATGCTTTTCGTCCACGCGGAAGTTGACGACATTCACTACACGCTGGAGCATTTTTTCAAAGTTAAACTCAATGTTTACCAGTTCAAACTTGTTGGCTTCGATCTTTGACATATCCAGAATGTCGTTTATGACACCTAACAGGTGGTTGGAAGCGTCCTCTATTTTATTGAAGCAATAATCTTTTCTTTCAAGGGTGTCGGCGCTTTTTCCAATCGTAGTCATGCCGATTATCGCGTTCATGGGCGTGCGGATTTCGTGGCTCATGTTTGCAAGGAACGCGCTCTTGTGCCTGTTTTCACTGTCGGATTTATTTTTCGCCATGTCGATTCTGATCAGTATTGCCATTAGTATCCCGGCGAAAATAACGCCAAGTATGCCCAGTATATACGCTAATGTTGTAAGGCTCTGATAATACGGACCCTCCGGCGTTACCAGTCCAAGATACCAGCCGTTTGAAAGCTGGCGGAAAAAAGTTAAAGATTTATTTCCAAGATAATCTTTCATCGTACCTTCGGAGACATTTTCCCCTTTAAGCATTTGAGGCACATAGATATGAGGAGGAAACCTCGTATCTCTTGCGTCCATTCCAACAAAAGGTTCGTTTATATGGGCAACCACAATTAAATCACTGGTTATCAACATACCCCAGCCGCCGCGGTCAATGGTCGCTTTGACAACTTTTTCGCCGATTGGATCTAGTATTAAACGCATACAGATAACGCCCAAGAGTTTATTGTCGTCATCATGTATACAGAGGGAATACATAAGTATATTTTCATTGTTGATTATATCGTTATAGGCGACAGTTTCCGCGATTTCGCCGTGCGCGGCTGTGGCGTTCAAGTACCACGGGCGCGACGGAGGATAAAAGTCATCAGGGAGTTCCCATTCAAAAGTTTCTATGAAAACAGGACCTCCCGGCATATTCGGAAAATAACCGGAAAGACCTTCAAATCCGGTAAGCTGCAGACTGTCCGAAAGTAAATGGCGGGAAAGGTCATTAAAATATTCTTCCAATATTGCCCTGTCAACGCCGAGCATTACCGAAGCGCGTATCGTTCGTGAAAAGCCAGATAAATACATTTTGGGGTTGTTCAGGTCATTTTCAACTTGTACCTGAGCAAGAGAAAACACATTCTCGGCGTTGCGGGATAGATTTCTTTGTATAACGCCGCGGACAAAGACATAGGTTAGTACAATTAATGCCAAAAACGCCAGCGCGGTAAAAAGTAACTGGGCGAACAGGGTCCTTTTGCTGTCAGGATGAGAGTCGTCATCTTTACCGAATATAAAGTTAAAAATGCGCCCGAATTTCCTGCCTTCACCATTTTCCTGCTTTTCGCTCATTATTATAGAATAATAATGAATATTCTCGTTTAAGTCAAGGTATTTATCGGCTGAAAAATGTCAGCCGATAAAAAGGCCTTCAAATTCCTACTCAACCTTAAACTTGGCGACTTCCTTGACAAGAAGGTCAATTCCTTCGCGGTTTTTGCTTGACAGATCATTAACCTGATTTACCGCAATATTGATCTGTTCCGCTCCGCTTGCCATTTCGTTCATGCCCGATGTAATTTCCTGCGTTACTTTTTCAAGGTTCTTGCTTTCAATTATTACCTGCTGAGCGCCTTCAAGCATTTCATCGGAGCCGCTCTTTACATTGCGCGTTATCTCGGTCACATTTTCAATACCGTCAAGTATTTGCTTAGACCCCTGTCCCTGCTCTTCCATCGCGTTGCGAATATTCGCCTCTTGTTCGGATACTGTCCTGACGCTTGAGTCAATGTCTTCAAAATTGCTAAGCACGTTTTCGGTGGATTTTGTAATTTTGTCGATTGATTCTTTGATCTTTTTGAGTATGTCGCTGATAGTCTTTGACTGTTTGCTGGAATTTTCAGCCAGTTTGCGGATTTCATCGGCGACTACGGCAAAGCCTTTGCCGGATTCTCCGGCGTGAGCCGCTTCTATCGCGGCGTTCATTGAAAGCAAATTTGTCTGGCTGGCGATATTTTGCATAACAGAGTTGATCTCCAGCAAGCCTTCCGATTCTTTTGCGATTTCCTGAATGTCCGCCGCCACGCTCTGCAAGCCTGAGTGCCCAACTTCGGAGGCTTCCTGCATGGTTTTTACATTGGCGCTGTTCTTAACCAGTGTGTCGCTGACTGAATGGATATTGGCTACCATTTCCTCAATCGCCGCCGATGCCTGCGACACATTTTGACTCTGCTTTTCTACATTGGTGTTGAGTTTGCTGATATTTACCGTAACCTGTTCCATAGTCGCGTTGGTCTCGGTTACGCTGGCGCTCTGGTTTATTACGCGCCCTTTTATGCTTTGGATATTGGCGGTTATCTCGTTTATCGCCGCGGCTGTCTCGGTCATGTTGCTGGAAAGATTACTGCCGATGTCAGATAACTTTCTCGCTTCCTCTTTAATGATAATGACAAGATGTTTGATTTTTTCCAACGTCTGGTTAAAGTATTTTGCCAAGTCGCCTATTTCGTCTTTTGAACGAATGTTTACAGTATGGGTAAGGTCTCCTTCGCCCTGGGCAATATCCTTGAGAGTTTCCGCTAACGTGATGATTGGTTTTGCAATGATCGCTGCGATAATAAACATTAACAAAAGACCGGCGAGAAACGAGGCAATGATAAGCTCTATGATGTGGCGTTTAAACTTTGAACCAAATTGGTAGATTTCATCTATTTTATCGTCAAGCAAAACGCCGTACTGCCCCTGCATTTTTTCCAAACCGGTGATAACTTCCAGCGTTTTCGGCAAAACATCCACTCTGAATTTCGTTGTCGCTTGGTCCGTTTCCCCGTTTTTAAGATGATTGATAATTTCCCCTGCCTTGTTATGAATGAAACGATGAGGCTCAATGATCTGACTGAGCAGTGAAACGACCTCCGGGTCAGTCATTCCTTTT
>JAISSH010000002.1 GCA_031273265.1 Treponema sp. | reverse complement strand
AACTGTCGGCAAGCATTGAAGATTTGCTGAACACAAATATGAATATTGTGGATATTGCCATAGAGTACGGGTTTGATTATGAACAATCTTACATCAGGTCGTTTAAGCGTGAATTCGGGATTACGCCCGGCAGTTTGCGCAAGAATGGGCAGATAGTAAAAACAACGCCGCTCTTTATTCAGAAAAATGATCAGAATTGTTCATCGGTCTCTATTGCAATTTGATAGACTCACTACAAAGGAGTGACGATTATGCTTTACACACAGGGAGAAACAGATTGTAAGCCGAGCGACGAAACTCCCTTTCAACTCTTGTGTAATGAATCAACAACCCCGCCCTGAAGGACGGGGTATGTTGTTCTTATAAGGTATTTGTATTCGGAGTTTAATACCTTTTAACCGCCATGAATGGCGGGGTATTAAACCCCTCAACGCGAATAAAAAGTAAAAAAATACAAAGAAACAATGATTGTGTATGTTCAAAATATACTATAAAATGTAATTATGGCTGAAAAGTCTTTTACCGTCCTCGATCTTATCGATTTGGACCTTAAAGAACATAATTCTCTGAATTTGCGCTGTATTGGCGGCAGAAAGGGGCTGGGCAGGTTAATCGACATCCCCGACCTGAACCGTCCTATGGGCGCGATTATGGGCTTTTTTGAGGGTTTTGCCCACCAGAGAATACAGCTTTTTGGCAGGGGGGAAGCTGCGTATTTGCGCCGGCTTGAAAACGCGAGGGAAACCAAGCCCATAGAGGATATGTTTACCTACCCCATGCCCTGCTGTATTTTCACTCACAATCTAAGCCCGCACAGGGATTTTTTTGATATTGCCGAAAAAGCTCAATGTCCAATTTTGCAAACCGATTTGGGTTCGGCGGATTTTTCAGCCAGAATAATGCGGATACTTTCCAGAATTTTTTCGCTCAGGCAGATTGTACACGGCGTGCTAGTCGAAGTTTACGGTTTGGGAATTCTTCTGCAGGGCGATTCCGGCGTCGGGAAAAGCGAAACCGCTCTGGAACTTATTCACCGCGGACACCGGCTGGTAGCGGATGATGTCGTGGAAATTAATTGTATTTACGGAAATACGCTGATGGGCGCGGGGGCGAATAAAATTATCGGGCATCATATGGAAATACGCGGACCGGGAATTATCAACATTACCCACCTTTTCGGAGTCAGGGCGATCCGCGACCGCAACGAAATTCAGCTTGTCGTAGAGCTTGAAGAATGGGACTCCGCCAAGAACTACGACAGGATTGGAGTTGAAGATTATAAAGTTGAACTGTTGGGAGTTAAAATTCCCAAACTTATAATTCCGGTAAAACCGGGTCGAAATATCCCAATCATCATAGAAACGGCAGCCATGAATGAACGCTTAAAATCCATGGGCTACCATGCCGCGAAGGAATTCAACAAGAATATCCTTAAATGGATCGAAAGCGATAACGCGCGCGCTGTTTTCTTTGGTCATGATGACGTAATATAAGGAATGTAAAAATGGTAGAGAAATTTGTAACAGTGTTAAACAGAGCCGGCATTCACGCGAGACCTTCGGCGCTATTGGTTCAAACCACAAAAAATTTCAAATCCAATGTTTATATAGAGAAAGGTTCGGACAGAATTAACGCAAAATCCATCATGGGTATTATCACCCTCGGCGCGGCATACGGCGCGGAATTAAAAATCATCGCCGAGGGAGAAGATGAAACTTACGCGGTTAATACGCTGGTACGGCTCTTTGAGTCAAAATTTGAAGAGGAGTGACAAGCGGCATCGAACATTGGTTCGACGCCGCTTGTCTTGCAGTTTTTGGCTAACGCCAAAAACTGCTTTATTTTAGGGAAGCTTTTTCAAAATTGCAATTTTGAAAAAGCGAGAAAGAGAGGCATAATGAAAACTGTCAAAACCCGTCCTGATTATTCAATAATTAACGTGCGGGTTCTGATACTCATTTACGCGCTTCTCTGCGTTCTTACGGTTCTATTTTCGCGTAACTTTTTTATACACACGCTTGAAGACGGAAAAGTTCCCGACCGTCTTAACCTCGTCGTTTTTCTCACAATTCCTGCCGTACTGATGATCGTTCTGGGAATATCCGTCTTCACCCTCCTTTCCGATATTATCTCACGCCGCCCCGGAAGCAAATTCAACGCGAGGCTTTTGGCGTACTTTGTCGTTATTGTAGCTTTCGCGATAACCCCGATAATGATAATGACAAGCATGGCTCTGAATGAAATCGTGCGTTTCTGGCACAGCATTGACTCGGCTTCGGCGGCGAAAGCGGCAAACAGTTTTGTCGCGGAAAATTATCTGCTTCATCTGGAACGCTTTGAAAAAATTCTGAAAGAAAATGATTTTTCCTCACCTAACGCGAAACTGCCGCCGGATATTTCTGCAGTGCAGGTCTTTCGCCCTGATGCCGGCGGAAACTGGACAGAAAGTTCTTTCACGGGAAAAGAACAATTTGCCCTCCCCTCCCCTCCCTCTCTTGAAAGCGGCTTTGTGTTAAGGGAGATGCCCAGGGATTACGGAACCATCCGTTATGTGCAAAGGCTCAGGCGCGGCGCAATTCTGCTGATCAGTTACAATCTGGGCGATGAATTCGACATGGGAAAAGACGCTCTTGAAAATCAGGCGGAGCGTTTTGAGACGATAAATCTGCTAAGGAAAAACCTGCGTCCGCTTTTATTGCTGTATTACGGAGTATTTTTCCTTCCCACTATGTTAATGACAATGATCATCGCCATTTCATTCACGCGGCGGATTACCAACCCAATCGTAGAACTTACCGAAGCTACGCGCCGCGTCGCTGAAGGTGATTTTTCCATTCAAATACTGACGCGCCGCAACGACGAGCTTGGGCTTCTTATCCGTTCATTTAACGCAATGGTGCAAGACTTGGAAAAATCACGGGCTGCGCTGGTGAAAAGCGAAAAAATTTCGATATGGCAAAACATGGCGCAGCAACTCGCTCATGAGATAAAAAACCCCCTCACTCCGATAAAACTTTCCGCTGAGAGGGTTCTGCGCAGGTGGAGGAACGAGCCGGAAAACATTGATGAAATTCTTGAAAGTTCCATGATGGCGATAATTCAGGAGACGGAAGGACTTTCCAGCCTGCTTAACGAATTCAGGACTCTGTCAAAACCGATGGAACCTTCGCAGTCATGGACAATCCTGCGCGAACCTGTTGAAGAAGTAATAAACGCCTACTCAAGTTCTTATCCTGCGGTAAAATTCGATATTGAACACGTACAAAACGATATTTCGGTAAAAATTGACAAGCACAGAATTTCGCAGATACTTACAAATCTTATAGTCAACGCCATCGACGCGATGAACGGTTCAGGTTCAATAGAAATCCGCACAGACCTTGTTAAAAAGCGGGAAGTCTGTTATTGTAGGATAAGCGTCAAAGATTCGGGCAAGGGTATCGGCGAACAGGAAGGACAGCTTGTTTTCACTCCATATTTTACAACCAAACAATCCGGCACAGGGCTTGGGCTTCCGATTATTGAGCGCATTGTAAATGATCACGGCGGCGCGATATGGTTTGATTCAGCGGTAGGTATGGGAACGACATTTTACATCGACCTGCTCGCGGAAAAAAACGGGGAAGGATCATAGGGATCATTATGTCAACAATCCTTATAATAGACGATGAACCCGGCATAAGGCTTACCCTCGCGTCTATTCTTGAAGATGAAAAATATAAAGTCTTTACGACGGAAGACGCCGTGTCCGGCATCGAAATGTTAAAAAGAGAAATAATCGATCTGGTTTTTCTTGACGTACTTCTGCCAAAGCTGGGCGGAATTGAAGCGCTGGAAATAATAAGAAATGAATGGCCTGTTGTGGAAATAGTGATGATTTCCGGTCACGCCAATATTGATATGGCAGTCCGCGCCGTCAAACTTGGCGTTTTTGATTTTCTTGAAAAACCGCTGTCGCTGGACAAGGTTCTTACCGTTTGCCGGAACGCTTTGGCGATAAAAAAACTCAAGGAAGAAAATCAAACCTTAAAAAGAATCAGCGCCGTCGCGTGCGAGGACATAATCGGAACAAGCGCGGTTATCAGGGATATAAGGGAAACGGTAAAACAAGCCGCCGAAAGCGACGCCCGCATTTTGATAACGGGCGAAAACGGCGCGGGCAAGGAAGTGATCGCAAGGGCTGTTCATCAGTGCTCGTCGCGCGCGGCAAATCCCTTTATTGACGTAAACTGCGCCGCCATACCGGAAACTTTGATTGAAAGCGAACTTTTCGGACATGAAAAAGGGGCTTTTACCGACGCGGTTTCTACGCGCAAAGGGCGATTTGAATTGGCGCACGGAGGAACGCTCTTTCTTGACGAAGTGGGCGATATGAGCCTTTCGGCGCAGGCAAAGGTGCTGAGGGTCATTCAAGAACAGAAAATCGAACGGCTTGGCGGCGAAAAAACCATAGAAACCGACGTGCGTATCATCGCGGCGACTAATCAGGACCTGGAAAAAGCCTGCCAAGAGGGACGTTTCCGCCAGGATCTGTTTTTCAGGCTGAATGTTATCCCCGTTCATGTCCCGCCCCTGCGGGAACGTCCTGAAGATATTCCCATGCTGCTCTGCCATTTTCTTAAAATAATGAAAAGGGAACTGACGCTGGAAGCCGACGCGGTTGAAGCGCTGACTTCCCATGACTGGCCGGGAAACGTGAGGGAACTGAAAAATCTGGCGGAACGGATTGCGGTGATGCATCAGGGGGACAGCGTAAAGGGAGAGGATCTGCGGAAATTATTAAATAAAAAACCAAAAAAAACACAAAACACGGGAAATCATCTGCCGGAAGACATTTTGGAGATGAATTACAACGATGCCAGGGATAATTTTGAAAAATGTTATTTGGAATTCCAACTTTCCAAAAACAGTGGTATAATATCAAGGACGGCGGAGGCTATCGGTATATACCCCAGCAACCTCCACGCAAAATTGAGAAAATACACCATTACAGCGGCAGGCGTTAAAGAAGAATTATAAAGCGGTCAACCGCCCGGAGAAAAAACATGAAGGATTTAACAGGACGTCAAAAAGAAATACTCTCCTTTATTGCAGGTTATTTGAAGGATCATTCGTATCCTCCAACAATAAGAGAAATCGCGGATCATTATTCCATCTCGGTAAAGGGAGCTTATGATCACATAACAGCTCTCAGGCGAAAGGGCTTTTTGAAACAGGCGGACAAACGCCCGCGTACAATGGAACTGACTCACTCGGTGAATGACGACTCAATAATGATGGAGATTCCCATTCTGGGAAGCGTCGCGGCGGGCATTCCCATTCTGGCGGAAGAAAATTTCGACGGAAATATTTTAATGCATAGATCTATGCTGAAGAAAAATAAAAAATACTTCGCCCTTAAAATCAAAGGCGACTCCATGTCGGGAGCCGGCATACTGGAAGGCGATACGGCTATAATCGAAAAGCAGAACACGGTCCGCAACGGAGAAATTGCCGTAGCGGTAATAGACGAAGCGGTAACATTGAAGCGCTTTTTCAGGGAAAGCTCCAGAATTAAATTACAGTCGGAAAATCCCGCGTACAAGCCGATGTACAGTCAGGACGTAAAAATTCTTGGACGTCTTTCCGGCATCATCCGCTCATACTAAAATTGACAATGAACGCGTACATTTTTCTTGGGTCAGAACTTGGTAAAAAACAGGAAGCCGTAGATACCGTAAGAAAAAATTTCCCGACAGCCGAAGAATTTACTTATTATGCGTTTGAAACGCCTGCGAACGTAATCGCCGATACGCTTTTAAATCAAAGTTTGTTCGCCGATACGCGTCTTGTCATTGTAAAAAACGCGGAACTGATAAAAAAAGACGATGATATTAAACTGATAATTTCAAGCGTAAAGAGCATGGGAAAAAACAGCGCTCTTATTCTGCTCTCAGATGAAAACAGGCTGGCGGCGGGACTTGACGACGCTGTTCCGAAAGCGAATAAGCAGATTTTTTACGAATTGTTTGAAAGGGAAAAAGCGGAATGGATACGGTCATTTTTCAAAAACGAAGGCATTAACATTGACAAAGACTGCGTAGATACCATTCTTGAAATGGTGGAAAACAACACCGCCGCCCTGAAACTGGAATGTTCCCGCCTTATTCACTTTCTGCCCAAAGACCGGCGGATAAAACCTGAAGATATTGAAGAATGGCTTTCACATAACAGGGAAGAATCGGCGGCAACTCTTTTTTCGCGCATTGCCGCCGCAGACCTTTCCAAAGCCCTTGAATCTACAGCCTCAATGTTAGCCGCAAAGGAGAGCGCCCAGGGGATTCTTGCCGGTCTTGCCAGGAATTTCAGGAAATTGGGCGACTATCTTGCGCTGCTGGAAACAGGAAACACAAGTTTCCCGGAACTAAAAAAAATCGGGCTGTCCGTCCCAAAAATAAAAGACGATTTTTCTGCGGCGGCGCACAGATATAACGCGGAGGCTGTCGAAATATGCCTCGCGCTTACGGCGGAATATGACACATTACTGCGTTCTCCCGTCGCGGCTCTTGAAAACATTTTGATGGACAGATACATACTCGCGCTTGTTAAAGCCGCTGAACCCAGTCCTCGATAACCTTCGCGGCTTCGTCAAATTCGCTGTGCAGTAAATTTTCCGCTATCGCGCTGAGTTTTTCCTTCACGGAAGGCGACCAGCTTTTTTCCCTTAGTTCAGCTAAAGCGTCTTTAGCGGCTTTTTTGCCGTACACGGCGCACGCGGAGCGAATATTCTGAAGTTTTTCTTTTAATAAATTTATATCGTCGTCTTCGGGCGGCGTTTTATTTTCCTCTTCGTTTTTTTCTTCAAGTTTATGAATCACGGCGTACAACAGTTCCAGAAAAGACGGAAGTTCGACAAGGATAAATTTTAAATTTTGATCCCGTCCCGCCTGTTCCAGTCTGGCGGCTTCCGCGGAAAGATCCGTTTCGCCGACATTCGCAAGGGCGCTTTTTAGCGCGTGAATATTGATGATAAACATTGAAATATCGTCGCTCCTGCGGCATTTGTTTACATATATGGCTTCCAGTACCTTTACGGATTTTTTCGCGTCACGAAGGAAAAATTCCGCCAGTTGAGGATCGAGGGATTGACTCCCCCTGTTGTAAAGAATGTCCTTTTGCTGCCTTGCCGCTTCAACAACTTCGGGCGGATACTTGTCGCGTATCATTTTATTCAGCGTAAGATTCAATTCGCGTATGTCTATCGGCTTGGAAATAAATTCGTCAAAACCGTTATTCAAAAACATTTCCGCCTGTCCCGCAAGGGCGTTTGCCGTAAGCGCGACAATGGGATTTGAGTATCCCATACCGCGGATTATTTTTGTCGTTTCAATGCCGTCCATTCTGGGCATCATGTGATCCATGAAAATTATGTCGTAGACAACGCCTTCCCTTATTTTATCCAGCGCTTCAAATCCGCTCAAAGCCGTATCAATTGACAATCCGTACGGAGCCAAAAGTCCCTTCGCGACATAAAGGTTTGTTTCAACATCATCAACAACCAAAACGCGCCCGTATGGCATAAACTCCCGTTTCATTTGAACAGATTTTATTTTCATTGTGTTGTCAAGGTTCAACTGCTTCATGTTTTCCGCCAATTCTTTGCCTATCGGTTCATGATCCGTGCACCTTTGCGGCAGACGCACAGTAAACGTTGATCCCATTCCCGGCGTACTGTCGATATCAATGTCGCCGCCCATCATCTGTATCAGATTCATCGTAATATTCATGCCAAGACCAGTGCCTTCGGTCTTGCGGTTGGCTTCCAGATTGAAACGCGCGTATTGACTGCCAAGCCTTTTCACCTGCTCCGCCGTCATGCCCTGCCCCGTGTCGCTTATGGTGAAAACAAGCGTAACGCGATCGCCGCCTTCATCTTCGCAGTGAATTGACAAACTAACCCTGCCCGCCTGCGTGTATTTGAACGCGTTGGAAAGAAGGTTATTAATTATTTGTTTAATTCGCAGTTCGTCGCCAATCATCATTAGCGGCATGTTTTCGCTGATAAAAAGATCAAATTCTATAGGTTTGCTTTCATAGCGCATAATGTTAAGCTGCACGGTGTCGTAAACAAGGCTCGAAATATCGTATTGCAGGGGCAGTAATTCAAATTTACCCGATTCAATTTTGGAAAGATCCAGTATGTCGTTGATAATGCCGAGCAGCAGCTCCCCTGAATTGCTTATTCTGTCAAGCGCTTCTCTTGTAACCTGCGGAAGCGTGTTATCCTGAAGCTGAATTTCCGTAATGCCCAAAATCGCGTTCATGGGCGTGCGGATTTCGTGGCTCATCTTCGCAAGGAAATCGCTTTTTGCCTTACTGCTCTCTTCGGCAATCTCGGCTTTTCGCATTTCGCGTAACATTGCCTTTTGTTCCCTTAAATCCCTGATATACGCCGTAACGATGTAATTTCCCCTATGCTTTACGCGAATCAAAATAACTTCTGACTGTATCGGTTCCCCGTTCAGTTTTTGGTGAACCCACTCAAAGCGGTTGTAACCTTCGTCCATAACTATTTTCATTTTTTCATAAATCTTTTCTCTTGACAGACTGCCGTCCGGCTGATATTCCGGCGAAAATTTGTAAAAATTTTCAATAATTTCCCGCCTATCAGACACTTCAAACAGCTTTTCCATTTCCTTGTTGCAGTCGATAATATTTAATTCTTCATCCCAAAAACTCGCGCCAAAAGGAGCGGAATCAAACATAACCTGCGTGCGTTCGTCCGCCTCGCGCATTTTAATTATCTGCATATTGCGGTTTACCGCGCTGCTCATCATAAGACCGGCGGAAGTTAATATGCTGATTTCTTCCACGGAAAAAGCACGTTCGCGGCGGCAATCATCAATGCTGAAGAAACCCCAAAAATTGCCGTCCAAAAACATCGGAATAATCACAATGGATTTCATCCCGTAATACCCCAAAAAAGCCCTGTCTTCTTCCGACAATTCGGATAAAGGCGCGTTAATATATTCGCCGCGTAAAAACTGATCTTCCCATTCTCTTTTCAGAGCGTAAGGGAAATGCAGTCCTATAGGGATTTGTTTGTTTTCACATCCCGAATCGCTGACCCACTCATACCTCAGTACAAAGTGCAAGTCGCCGTCGATCTCTTCGTTACGCCAAATTTGTACGCGGTCAACGTCCAGGCAGTTCCCTACAAGATCGAAACTTTTTAATAATGAATTTTCAAAAGAGCTTTCATCATTATTCGCAAGCAGAACGGCGGCGGCGTTGTTCACAGTGTCCAGCAGACGGGAATGTTGTTGAATCTCTTTCACCATTTTTTTCAGCTCACGCAAATCGCGCGTATATGCTACAATGATAAATTCTTTTTTATATTTAACGCGGATGAGCGTAATTTCGCACGGTATCGGCTCCCCGTTCAGTTTTTGATGCGTCCATTCAAATCTGCAGTAACCCTCATCCAGCGCTTTTTGAACATATTCAACGCTTTTATTTCTTGACAACGATCCATCGGGCTGATACCTGGGGGAAAGACTATGAAATTTCTCGATATATTCTTTCTTGTCTGACAACTCGAATAACTTTACCGATTCCTGATTGCAGTCTGTAACATTGAAATTTTTGTCCAAAAAAGTGGCGCAAAGAGGGGTTGAATTAGACATAATCTGCACGCGCTCGTCCGCTTTTAATTTCTCGGCGGTAACACGCAGCAGCATCCAGATAAGAAGAGCGGCGAATATTGCACCTAACACGGAAAGAATCAAAGCCAGATCCCTTGTGCTTTGATAATAACTGTTCCTCGGCGTTACAATTCCCATGTACCAGCCGTTTTTCAGCCTTTCCATAAAAAGAATAACGTGTATACCGCGGTAATCGTGAGTTACAGCCTGGGAAATTCTTCCATTTTCCAGCAATTCATCCATGTAAGAAACAATTTCGCTATTAACGCTGCGGAACGGCATGCCTACCATATCGTGGTTGGGGTGGGCGATTATCAAATAATTTTCGCTTAACAGAAATCCGTAACCGCCTTCGACAAACTGAGTGTTGATAACGTACTGCACGATTCTGTCAAGTTCTATATTCAGGCAAATAATGCCATGGGCATTGCCGTTCCCGTCAAAAATTTGGCGGGACAGCGTAATGGTAATTTTGTTTGAATACGCGTTTAAATACGGTTCAGTGGTGCTTATTTCGCCCGCCGCTTTGATAGCTCCGGTATACCAGGGACGTTCTGTCTGGTAATAATTTTCGGGCGGAATCCAGCTTTCAAAGCCAATCAGCATCGCCCCGTTAAAAACATCAAAGACGCCGAAAATACCAGTAGCGCCGTATAAGCGTTTATCGTTGGCTTCAACATATTTATTTATAAGTAGTATATATTCATTTATGGAATAGCTGTCGTCTCCTCTTGCCAGCATAACATTAATTGTTTCCGAGGTTACTCCCAATAATGTCTCAAGCTCCAGCATATCGGACTTTATGTTGGCTTCTGTGTAAAGAATAGCGCTCTCGGCGTTTTTTTTTAGATGCCTGTATTCCGTATCGCTTACAAATAAATAACTTGATATAACCATTAACGCGAACACAACCAGCACAACCAGCGCCTGCGCGTAGTGGGCAAGCGCCGTCTTTGTCTTTTCCATGAAAGAGAGCATCACATCTGTGTCCTTATCTCTCTAAATTGATCCTTTACTTCAAAAAAAACTTCGGCTATTTTTGGATCATAATGAGTGCCGACATTGCTCATAATAATATCCACGGCTTCATTGTCGGAAAACGCTTTTTTATACGGACGTTCCGAAACAAGAGCGTCGTACACGTCTACAATAGCCATAATGCGCCCCTGCAGAGGAATCTCTTCGCCCTTTAGTCCGTAAGGATACCCTCTTCCGTCCCAGCGTTCATGATGACTGTTGGCAAACAGCCTCGCGTTACGCAAAAACTCACCTTCGCCGGTCTGTGCGATAATTTCATCAATTATCCGTTCACCTTCCAGGGCGTGCGTCTTCATAATTTCATATTCTTCTTCGGTGAGTTTTCCCGGTTTATTCACAATTATATCAGTAATGGAAATCTTGCCTAAATCATGCATTCGCGCGGACGAAACAATTTTTTCAACATCCCAAACGCTCACTTCACTGGTGTATACGCCGCGTTTTTTCATTTCGTCCACAAGAATTTTTATATATGCCGAAGTGCGCTCAATATGTCCGCCTGTTCCCTTATCGCGGTTTTCGACCATGTTCGCCAAAACCGACACTATGCTGTTCTGCAGTTTGTGAATCTGCGTCGTCCTTGCGCGTATTATCTCGTCAATATCAAGGTGAGTTTTTATACGGTTTAAAAGCACAGGCGCGGAAAACGGTTTAATTACAAAATCCACTGCGCCCATCTCAAACCCGCGGGCTTCCACGTCCGCGTCGGTGCGTCCTGTCAAAAACATTACAGGTATGTCCGACCATATATCCCCGGATTTCAATTTTTTCAGCGCCTCAAAACCGTCCATTTCGGGCATTTCAATATCCAGAAGAATAAGATCGGGCTTGAATTTTTCCAAAAGCGAGAACATCTTAGCCGCCGACGGCATAGTCATGACGCGGTATTGGTCTTCAAGAGCCGCTTCAGCCATTGTTAAATTAGTATCACTGTCGTCAACTACAAAAATTGTCTTCATTACACATTTTTCCTCAAAATACATTTAAAAAATAAATTAAAAAAACCATTATTATAGCATTATATTCGAATAATTTGAATTATTATTCGATTCGCGTCCAATTACCCTGATTAAAGCATGTCACCTCCTTATTTTATATAAATCTATCTACCTTAATGATAAGCTATTTAACCCTTTCCCGTCCAGAAAAAAAAGCCCGTTTAACCGTAAAAAACGATCAAACGGGCTATTTTACTTAAAGTCTTTGCTTAGAACGGTCTATCCGCCAGATACTTGTACTCTTTATAAACCCTCTCCGCCTGAGCTTTTGCCTTAGCCAGAAGCGCGTCGGCGCGGGCGGGGTTGGCGGCTTTCAGGCTCTTGAAGCGGACTTCCTTGTACATAAAGTCCTCAAGGCTTGTGGTCGCTTCTTTTGAGTCAAGCTGGAAGGGATTCTTGCCCTGATCTTTCAGGCGCGGATCGTAGCGGTACAGAGGCCACAAACCGCAACTTACGACGGCTTTGC
Source organism: Treponema sp. (assembly GCA_031273265.1). Classification (GTDB taxonomy): domain Bacteria; phylum Spirochaetota; class Spirochaetia; order Treponematales; family Breznakiellaceae; genus WQXQ01. The sequence goes on along the minus strand of JAISSH010000002.1, from coordinate 540 downwards.
CCTGATCGAGACCCTTGCTCATGTCGATGCCGTGGTTGATACAATGCGAGTACGCGATGATGAGCGACGGGCCGTCGTAGGACTCAGCTTCGCGGAAGGCTTTGATTGTCTGCGCCATGTTCGCGCCGAGTGAGATTTTCGCCACATACACATAGCCGTAACTCATCGCCATCGCGCCTAAGTCTTTCTTGGTGATTTCCTTTCCTGCGGCGGCGAATTTCGCGATTGCGCCGACAGGGGTCGCTTTCGACATCTGTCCGCCGGTGTTGGAGTAAACTTCGGTGTCCATACAAAGCAGGTTAATGTTGCGTCCCGACGCAAGTACATGGTCAAGTCCGCCGTAACCGATGTCATAGCCCCAGCCGTCACCGCCGAATGACCATATCGACCTTTTGATAAAGTAGTCAGCTAACGAAAGCAGGAGTTTCGCGGTGGGCTTACTGTCGTTTTTAAGAGCGGCCTTAAGCTCGTCAACATTTTTGCGCTGTTCGTCGATAGCGGCGTCATCGGCCTGCGTATTGGAGAGCAGTTTGTCGATGA
>JAISSH010000128.1 GCA_031273265.1 Treponema sp. | reverse complement strand
CTGGGAATAAGTCCTCAGCGCTTCATACTTTTTGTATGCGCAGATGCCTGTTTTTTCTGTTAAACTTCAGCTATCTACATAAAAAATTTAAGAAGAATTTTAAGGATCGGCAAGGTTTTTTTGGGATTAATTTCCGGCAGCCTTTAAAACAATATTTCCTTTTTTGTAGAACTGATAATTGATTTTCTTTCCATTTTTCCCATATAATTCCTCATGGTCATAGCGTCAATCGACATACAAAACGGTAAAGTCGTCCAACTCAAACAGGGCGCAGAACTCATTTTACAGCGGGAAAATGCCGGCGAGTTGGCGGAGGAATTCGACCGTTACGGCGAAGTCGCGGTCATCGACCTCGACGCCGCGATGGGAAAGGGTTCCAATATTGAAATGATCAAGCCGCTTTTGCGAAAAGCCGAGTGCAGAGTCGGCGGCGGCGTCAGAACGCCCGAACAGGCAAAAGAGCTGGTGAGTCTTGGAGCGCGAAAAATAATAGTCGGTTCAAGCGCATTCCGCGACGGCGGTAAGTTCGCCGTAAACGTCCCCTTTCTTGAAGCAATGGCGAAAAAAATCGGGCGCGAGCGGCTGATTGTCGCAGTAGACGCGAGAGGCGGCGAAATTGTCGTGGACGGCTGGAAAACTCCAACAGGTCTTGATTTATTCGAGTCCGCAAAAGCGGTTGAGCCATTCGCGGGCGAACTGCTCTTTACCTGCGTAGAGCGCGAAGGCACTATGACCGGCATTGATCTTGCCCCGGTACGCAAACTGCGCGAGGCGGTTTCCTGCCAAATCACCGTTGCGGGCGGCGTTTCAACGTTAGCCGAAATTGAGGAAATAGCCGCCCTCGGCTGTGACGTGCAATTAGGCATGGCGCTCTACACCGGAAAAATAAACCTCGCCGACGCTTTTAACGTGTCGCTAAACTGGAAGAAGGGGGAAGTCTCCCCCCCCTCTGCGGGTGTTCCTCCCGCAACGCCCCCGCCCGATAATAGCACGCGAACCGGTGAGCGTGTGGATGAACAAATGCAGCACGGCGTAGGCCAAGAAAAGGCCGCTGTTACAATTAAATTCGAAGGGCCGCCACTTCTCCCGCTCATCGTACAATCACCCGGAGGGCAAATACTGATGACGGGTTTCACGGACGCGTCCGCGTTAGCTGAAACCTTCAAACGCGGAAATGTCTGTTTTCACAGCCGAACGCGTAACAAACTATGGATGAAGGGAGAAAATTCCGGTAATATATTGAAACTGCTCCGGCTGAGAGCGGACTGCGACAGAGACGCGCTTCTTGCCACGGCGCAGCCGGCAGGTCCCGTCTGTCACACCGGCGCGTGGTCGTGTTTTGCGAATAACAGGGACTATACATGGCAATTTTTGCAGGATATTATCGCGGAGCGTTTCCGCAACCCCGCACCGGGTTCGTACACCGCGACCCTTGACGATGACTTGGTGCGCGAAAAAATTATGGAAGAGGCGAAGGAACTCTGCGAAGCGAAAGCCCGCGATGAAATTGTCTGGGAAGCGGCGGACATTCTGTATTTTTCCACCGTGTTGATGACTCGCGCCGGTGTAACCGTGCAGGAGATTCTTGATGAACTCGACCGAAGGCACAAAAAGTAGGAGCGTATGAGCGTATTTTGGAACACACGTACAAAAAATCTTTCTCCTTACACTCCCGGTGAACAGCCTAAAGACCGGAAATTTATCAAACTTAACACCAACGAAAATCCCTACCCGCCTTCGCCGAAGGTTATTGAGGCTATTCAAAAAGCCGTGAATGAAAATCTGCGCCTTTATCCCGATCCTCAATGTACTGAATTCCGCGAAGCCGCCGCCGCGCGTTACAACGTAAAACCCGAACAGGTTTTTGCGGGTAACGGCTCCGATGAAATTCTCGCCTTCGCTTTCGGCGCGTTTTTTGAAAGCGGCGAAAAAGCCGAAGAAATCCTCTTTCCCGACATAACCTACAGTTTTTATCCAGTTTACGCCGACCTTTGGGATATTCCGCGCCGCGCCATTCCGCTGACCGAAGATTTTTCCATTAACATAAACGATTATAAAATACCCTCAGGCGGCGTAATTTTTCCCAATCCCAACGCGCCGACAGGCGTGGCTGTTCCGTTAGACGACGTTCTGTCTCTTGCGGAATTTCTTGAAAAAAAAGAAAAAGTTTTAATCGTTGATGAAGCATACGCCGCTTTTGGCGCGCAGTCCGCAATCCCCCATATCAACAAATACGCTAACTTGCTTACCGTGCACACTCTTTCAAAATCCGCGTCCCTTGCCGGATTGCGCGTTGGTTTCGCAATCGGTAATGAAAAACTGATCGAAGGGCTTTGCCGTATACGCGACTCGTTTAATTCATATACGCTTGACCGCCTCGCTCTGGCAGGCGCGGCAGCGGCAGTTTCCGATGCTGTTTATTACAATGAAATAAACAGCCGCGTAATAGCGACACGCGAAAAGACGGCGGAGTCTCTGCGCGGACTTGGTTTCAGCGTTCTGCCGTCGTCAGCTAACTTCCTCTTTGTAAAACCTCCTAATCTAAAAGGCGCGGAATTTTTCGCCGCGCTGAGAGAAAAGGGTATTTTGGTGAGGCATTTCAATAAAAACAGAATTGCGGATTTTTTGCGGATCAGTATCGGGACAGATGAAGATATGAACGCGCTTATCGGCGCGTGCATGGAAATAATTGGGATAAATTTAGTAAAATGAAAAAAGAGGCGTAAAATGAGAATTATTCAAAGCAAGGAATTTGATTCGTATTGGGAGATTGAATCAAAAAAGACAAAAGACATTGAGACCGAAAAATCAGTCGAAAAAATTATCGAGGATGTACGCGAAAAGGGAGATGCGGCAGTCAGGAAATATGCTTCAAAATTTGACAGATCTTCTCCTCAGCGGCTTGAAGTACCGCTATCGGAGGCAAAGCGCGCTTATGATGAATTGGGCGCGAATGATGCCGCCTTGATAGAAGCGTTGGAACTTGCGGCGGAGCACATCAAGACTTTTTGTGAAAAACAAAAAGAACAGTTCACCAATTTTGATTATAATATGGAAGCGGGGCTTATTACGGGTCAGCTTGTTATTCCCATCGAAAAGGCGGCGATTTACATTCCAAGCGGGCGTTATAAGTACATTTCCTCAGTCCTTATGTGCATGATCCCCGCTTTTTGCGCCGGCGTGCAAGAGGTGGTTCTTTCTTCTCCTCCGATGCACGACGGCTTGCCCGATAGAAATATTCTCGCCGCCTCATGGGTTGCCGCCGAAACCTGCGGCGTTGCGCATAACAACGTTTTCCGCATCTTTGCAATCGGCGGCGCACAGGCAATCGCCGCTCTCGCGCTTGGTACGGAATCCGTCCCCCGTGTTGATTTTATCGCCGGTCCTGGGAATAAATATGTCGCCGCCGCCAAGCGGCTTCTCTTCGGCGAAGTTGGGATTGACTTTATCGCAGGTCCAACCGATGTGCTGATAATCACCGATGGCTCTTCTCCTAACGCCGTGGAAATTATCGCGGCGGATATGCTTGGGCAAGCCGAACACGACCCTGATGCGCGCGCGCGTACTCTGGTTCCAAGCATTGAATTTGCGAACCACGTCATCGCCGCGCTTGAACGTCAACTGACAAAACTGTCAACCGGAGAAAACGCCCGCGCTTCGCTTGGCGCAGGCGGGCTTATTATTGTCTATGAAACAAAAGAGGAGGCGATCAGTATTGCCAACACAATAGCGCCTGAACACCTCGAACTTCAAACCCACCACGTTGACTCTTGGATTCCATTGCTTAAAAATTTCGGTTCGCTTTTTATAGGAGAACATTCCGCGGAAGTTCTCGGCGATTATTCGGCGGGCATAAATCACACCCTGCCAACATCGGCAAGCGCGCGGTTTACAGGCGGTCTCTCTGTCCGCAGTTTTCTCAAAATCGTTACCACTCTGCGCTGTTCTTTCGGCGATGGTTTTGAAAAGACGCGCCACGCGGCGGAAGTCATCGCCCGCGCCGAAGGGTTGGAGGGACACGCCCAAAGCGCCGCTGTCAGAAAATGAGAGTAACGCCGACGGCGTTAACGCCTGAGGTCTTATAACTCTCCACGCTTGATCTTCTTTGTCGTGGTCATCTCCATCGGCTTGTCAAGAATTGTAGTCCTGCCGATTTTTTGGTAGGGCTGCAATCTTTGGTTCACTTCGGAAATTATGCGGTCAATGTTGGCTTTCATTTCTTCAGCAGAAGGAGTTTCTCCCTTTTCATTCTTGAATTCGGGATTGGGATACACAAGCGCTTCGATTCCTTCGCTCTTCATTTTTACATCCTGAATATATCCGCGAAGCAGTATCTGTTCAATTTCTTCAAAAAGCTGGAATTCATTTTCAATTTCTTCAGGATACACATTCTTTCCGCCTTCCGTAACAATTACGTTTTTGGCGCGTCCCGTTAGGTACAAATAATGTTCGCTGTCCATATAGCCAAGGTCGCCTGTTTTCAGATAACCGTCGGCGGTGAATGAAGCGGCGGTTTCTTCAGGCAGATTGTAATATCCCTGCATTACCATCGGTCCCTTTACAATCACTTCGCCAATCCCGCGCTCGTCGGGGAAAAGTATCTGCATATCAACCTGCGGGCATTTTCGACCAACGCTGGTTTCTTTGTACTGTTCAATAGGATTAATTGCGATTATGGGGGAGGTTTCGGTCAAACCGTAACCCTGCACAAAATCAATGCCAAGCTGGTTGTATTTTCTGAATATACTGGGCGCAAGAGGTCCGCCTCCGCAGATACAAATTCTGATTGATGTAAGGCTTGCTTTGTCGAGAATGAACTTGAACATTTTTTTGCCCGGATTCACTCTAAAAACTTTTTTTATAATTCCCGAAATGACCATTAAAAATGAAATTAGTCCGTAAACTACCGCCCCCTTTTCTTTCAGTCCGCGCAGAATTCCAGCAAGAACTTTGTTGAAAAGCATTGGGACTCCCAACAGCATGGTGATCTGCGCTTCTTTCAAGTCTTTTAAAATTTGTTTTGTTACCATCCGTTTCCCAAAAACAACTTCGGCTCCCGTAGAAATTGTTTCGATAAAAACAGCGAGCATCGTGTAGGCGTGATGAATTGGAAGAATGGCGTAAAATACGTCCGTGTGCAGAACGATAAGCGGAGTCCCCTGCGCTAGATAGCAGTCTGAAACAAGATTCCTGTGAGTGAGCATAACTCCCTTCGGCACTCCCATTGTCCCCGATGTAAAAAGAATTGCCGCAAGATCGTTTTCCTGCGCCTGTTCAATCTCCGCCGCCGGTCCGTCCAAATCGTAAATATATGTTCCGATTCCTTTTTTCAAAGAAATTATCGCTTCCAAGCCGCCCGGATTTTGCGTGTAGTATTCGTACTTTTCCTCGTCCACGAAAAGAATTTTCGCGCCGGAAGTTTTCAGCAGTAAATCGGTTTCCTCATTTTTTAACTGGTAGTCAATCGGAACAATAACGCCGCCGGCGAAAAGCGCCGCAAGATACGCCACCGTCCATTCAGGCGCGTTTTTTCCCGTTACGGCTACTCTGTCGCCGCGGCGGATACCCTTGCTGTGCAGCCATCGCGCCCCTGCTTCAATTAACTTAAGGGCTTCCGTATAGTTCAGGGTAATTCTGTCAGGTTCAAAAATCGTAAAACACCGGCGCTCAGGATAGCGGGAAACGGTGATTTTATACATTTCCGGCAAAGTAGGCCATTGCCCGTTAAAGGCTTTTCCCCTGTATTCATTCAAAAATGCCCACGGTTTTTCGGTGCATGGAACAGACATGATATCCTCCAAATTTTAATCCAAAGATAAGAGTATATAAATCACCCTTTGATATTATGACACAAAAATCAGTTTTTAGTTGCAATATTGAAACTTTTGGTTAATTGGGATATTTTATATATAATGAGACTTTTTTCCTGCTTGTGTTTAGCCGCGCTTTTGCCTCTTTTTTCCTGCTCGGCGCGGATTAACGGCTCTTTAGCGGCAAACGGCTCCGCGTCCTTGTCCGTCGGTATGTCTATGGAGCCAAGAATGGCTTCTCTTGTGCGCTCTCTTTCGGCGGCGGCTGGGCAGACCGACAGACCCATACTGGACGGTCCCGCCATCGCAAAGTCAATGTCCGACGCCTCGTCCGGAAATGTTTCGGCAACCCTGCGAAACACATCCCCCGCCTCTGTTGAAGGCACGATTAAAATTTCCAATATCAGCCGCTTTCTCGCCGTCGGAGATGTGGGAGGTTTTATCACTTTTAAGCAGGGAAGCTCAGGCGGAAACTGCGAAATTAAAATTGATCTTGATAACGGTCCCGTACTGCTCAGTGTTCTTTCACCGGAAATCTCCGACTATTTGAACGCGCTCATGGCTCCGTTAGCGACAGGCGAAAAATTAAGAAAACCTGAATATCTGGAACTTGTCGTCTCTGTCTATAGCAAGGCGATAAGCGATGAAATCGCCTCCTCCCGAATTCGCGCGTCTATCGACTTTCCCGGCGTTGTTACAAGCGTCAAGGGCGGGACTTTTTCCGGCAAAAAAGCGAGTTTCGATATTCCCCTGCTCGATCTTCTGGTTCTGGAAACGCCTTTGAGTTACGAAGTGAAGTGGAATTGACTTTAGGTCTCCTGTTATGTTATGGTTAAACTATGGATAATTTCGCGGACAGATTGAATAATATAAAGGAATCAATTCTTAAACACGTACAGGCAAGGTATATATATTTATTTGGTTCTTATGCTTATGGAAATCCTACTGAAAAAAGTGATATAGATATTTATATTGTAACTCCTGACGGCGTAGATAATTTTTCTGAAATTTATGCAAAAATCATCGGCGATTTAGGCGATAAAAAAATATTTTTTATTGATTTGTCATTGAATGTGGAAAGTGATTTTAATATGCGAAAAACAAAGAATAGATTTGAGAAAACAATATTTCAGAAGGGAAAAATAATTTATGAATATTGAAGATGTGGCGGAATGGATAAAAATAGCAGATGATGATTTTGATTCTGCGGAAATATTGAATCAATCTTTTCGCAAACACCATGAAATAATTTGTTATCATTGCGCGCAAGCGGTAGAGAAATATCTAAAGGGATATTTAGAATACAAAGACATTGTTCCAGAAAAGACGCATAATTTGACTTATCTTAACAGTATTTGTATAGAGCAGGACAATAGCTTTATAAATATCAAAACCGAATGTGATTTTTTAAATAAATTTGCCAATGATATACGTTATCCGCATAGATATGAAACAAAAGAAAGTGATGTTAATTTCTGTATTAATGCTGTAAAGAAAATTAAAATATTTGAACCGATAAATGCTTTAAGAAATATCACAGACAATTAAAATAAGACTGTTTGAGTCTTTTCCAAAAATTACCGGAATGGCGGAGTTGTATGTTTGAATCAACTTGCAGGCAGGTCTTGTGCCCAGCCCGCCCCTGCAAGAAAATTCATCGTTCACGATATACGGCGTTTACCCTTACCCCATTCGGTTTACTGTCTGGTAAAAACACCAAGACTATACATAGTATTGCTACTACTAAATGTAAAAGTCAGAGTATTGCCGCTCAGCGTATAGGTTCCTGTAAATGATCCAAATCCAAGCACTTTCAAATATGACGATTCCATTTCATCATACATTTCTTCCGCTTCATACTGGGCCATTCCGAAATCACCATCAAGCCAATATTGTATAAATGGCGTCCTCACTTCCTGTTCTGTATACCATTGAGACGGTGAAAGTCCAAAACTGTTAGAAGCGTTGCCATTTACTTGAGTAAAATTTATGGTTATATTATTTCCTTTGGTGGAATATGTTCCTTTCCTCGTTTCACTCAATTCAAGGCTGGGCGACGACATCAACAAAAGCGACGACTCTGTAATGTTGCCGTTATTCAGAACAATTTTTATAAATTCCGTTCCCTCATATGTAAAAACCCATGTTCCGTTAAGACCGCTATTGACGCCTCCGCCACCGCCTCCAATACCGCCCCCACCGCCGCCTTTGTCATCATCGCTTCCGTCTCCGCAGGAGCCAAGAATCATGGCAATAGCAAAGCAAAATGTAACCAATACCTTAAAAACCGTCTTTTTCATTGTAATACCCTCCGTAATACAGTATGAATAATTTGATATAAAATCAGGCTAAAAAACCATAATTATATCAAATATAATATAGCATTATATCATATTTGTCAATGTTTCTTTGGGGTTTATATCAATAATAATATAAAAATGTATCTGGAACGGCTTGTTATAGATAATATTAAGCGCATACGCAAGGAAAAGGGCATTTCGCAGGAAAAACTGGCGGAAGCCTGCAATACGGCGACCAGCTATATCGGTTTAATGGAAATTTACAAAAATGTTCCAAAGCTATCGACAATCGAAAGAATAGCCGGCGCGCTTGATGTCGATCCTTTGGAGCTTTTCAAGGATAAAAATAAAACTCCCCATGAACAGGAAGCTGAATTACAGAAGAAAAAGAGCTCGATTTTACTGCTTATTGAAAAAGAACTGGACGGTATTTTACATAACTGATTCGTGTTTTCCCCTCAAAAAAAAAATCGAAAAATTTTCAAAATTTCTCTTGACTTATTGTACTAGTACACTTAATATTGTACTAGATGAATAGTACAATGAAAAAAGCGGATAAAAGCGCGGAGGAAGGCGTCAATTTTTCGCTGGACGCGGCAAACGGGTCGCCGATTTACAGGCAGATAATCCAGCAGATTGAGTACGCCATCCTTTCCGGGCGGATGAGGCCGGGAGACCGCCTGCCGACAATCCGCTCTCTTGCGGTTGACTTGAAAACCAACCCGAACACCATCGCGAGGGCATACAGCGAGTTGGAAATCAGGGGGATTCTTGCGACTCAGGTTGGCAGTGGGACTTTCATCTCCGACAAAAAACCGGTGATGGAAGACGACAGCCTGAACCGTAAAATCCGCGAAGTGCTTTCGCGCTTCGTTAATGAAATGCGGGACCTTGGCGTTGAAAAACGCGAACTGGTCAAATTAATAGAATCGTTTATCAAGGGGGATAAGACATGAGTTTTTTTATATCGGGCGGTACAGAACCGCTGGTAAGGAATAAGCCGTTAAAAATGAAGCCGGATTATACGCTTGCGCTGATCAGGTTTATTGTGTTAGCTGTCACGGTTGCGGTGATTCTTTTCGTTTTTCCGGTGCCTAAAAATTTGCAGGATTGGAATGATGCAGGAATTGCCTGCGCTGTTTTTCTTGTTGCGCTGTTATTTGTTCTTTCAATACGTAAGGCCGATGAATGGCAGAGGGCAATTGTTCTGCGCTTCGGAAAATTCCGCAAGGTGCGAGGACCGGGGCTTTTCTTCATCATTCCGCTTGCGGACAGAGTTGCGCAAACCGTTGACATTCGCATACGTGTGTCGGATTTTTCCACGCAGAAAACTTTAACTGGCGACTCCGTTACTGTTGACGTTGACGCTATTTGTTTCTGGCTGGTGTGGGATCCGCAAAAGGCGGTTCTTGAAGTTGAGAATTACATTGACGCTGTGGTGCTGTCTTCCAAGACCGCCCTGCGCAACGCGATTTCAAGCCACGATCTTTCAACTTTCCTTGAGCGAAGCGACATTATCGAAAAGCAGATTCAGGAAGATGTTGACAAAAAAACCACCGAGTGGGGAATAACGGTTCTGCATATCGAGATCACCGACATTCAGATACCGGAAGCTCTGCAGGATTCGCTTTCGCGTGTTGCGCAGGCGGAGCGCGAGAAGAAGGGGCGCATTCTTCTTGCAGAAGCGGAAATCCAAATCGCGCACAAACTTGAGGAAGCGGCGAAAATTTATCTGAGTAACCAGCCTGCGATGAAACTGAAAATTCTTTCGATACTGAATGAAGGTTTGAAGGCGGGCAATTCGATGATGCTCGTTCCCAATTCGATAGCGGAAGAACTTGAAACGAAGGATATTTTCGGTCTTAAAGCGCTAAACGAAGTGCAAAGAATGAAGAAGGAAGGTGAATAAAATGACAGTTGTAAAAGCGAATAACGTTGTAAAAGACTACGGATTAAACGGACAGACGGTACACGCCTTGCGCGGAGTGAACCTTGAATTTCAGGGCGGTGAGTTTGCCGCGATTGCCGGGCCTTCGGGGAGCGGTAAGTCTACTTTTCTACATCTTGCAGGATGCCTCGACACGCTGACTGACGGCAGTATGGTCATCGGCGGTTCCGACACAAAGCAGATGTCGCGTAACCAGTTGGCTCTTTTGCGACGGCACAGTATCGGCTTTATTTTTCAGGCGTACAATTTAATTCCCGTGCTTTCCGTCGAGGAAAATATTTCCTTTCCCCTCACGCTCATGGGTGTTGAAAAAAGCGAAATTAAAGAGCGCACCGCAAAAGTTTTAAGCGATGTGGGTCTTGAAGGAATGGCAAAACGCCGTCCCAAGGAAATGTCAGGCGGTCAACAGCAGAGGGTCGCTATTGCGCGCGCTCTTGTGAAAAAGCCGTCGCTCATTCTTGCTGACGAGCCGACCGCGAACCTTGACTCCACGATTGGGCGCGAAATCCTTGAATTGATGGTTGCGCTCAACAAGTCCGAGGGGACGACGTTTATTTTCTCCACGCACGATCAAATGGTCATGGATTACGCGCACCGTCTTGTGCGTATCCGCGACGGGCAAATTGAAAGCGATGAGGCAAAAGGAGTAGCGTGATGATGTCAATTTACGGCATTTGGGAATTGAAGAAAATCGCGCTTCGCAATCTTGCGCGTCACAGGGTAAAGACCGTGCTGACTTCGCTTGCAATCATGGTGAGCGTCGCGGTATACATTTTCCTTAACAGTTGGCTCGGCGGTATGGCGATTGAGTCGCGCAGAAATATCGTAAATTACGAGATAGGAGCTGCTAAGTTGCAGACAAAACTCTACTTTGAGAAGAAAGATGAGATGCCTAGTTACGAAAATTTTTCAGGCTGGGAAGTATACCGCGACGCGCTTGAGCGCGAAGGCTATGTCAGCGCGCCACGTTATACATTTTCAGGCACGCTTCAATCAGCGTCCGGCTCCGCGCCGATTATCTTTTACGCGGTAGAACCTTCCGCTGAGGAAGAAGTTTTGCGCTATGTGCCCTACGTTGATTTCGGGCGTTATGTGCAAAACGGCAAATTTGAAATCGCGCTTGGAACTGTCGCGGCGGAAAAACTGAAAGTGGG
>JAISSH010000134.1 GCA_031273265.1 Treponema sp. | reverse complement strand
AAACCAATGTCCATCGACCGGCTGGAGTCCATTCTGATGGAACATGGGATTATAGGCTAAGGGAGGGCTGCTATGTTATTGGTAAGAGCGATTATCCGCCCCGAAAAAGTGGGGCTTGTTTTAAGTGAACTGACGGCGGCGGGCTTCCCCGCCGTTACCAAACTGGACGTGTACGGGCGCGGCAAACAGAAGGGCATTAAAGTCGGCGACGTGCATTACGACGAAATCCCCAAAGAGATGCTGGTCATTGTCTGTAACGACGAAGACAAAGACGATCTGGTAAAAATTATTATGCGCGTCGCGAGGACGGGCGAAAAGGGCCAGTACGGCGACGGGCGTATCTTCACCTCGGTGGTGGAATCCGCGTACACCATCAGCACCGGCAAGCCCGGTCTGTAAGGAGAACGTATGCGGGAGATTATGTGCTTTATACGGCCAAACAAAGTGAACGACACCAAAAAAGCGCTGGCGGGACACGGTTTTCCCGCGTTCACCTGCTGCAGGTGTCTGGGGCGCGGTAAAAAGAGTATCGACCCTGAATTGCTGAATACCGTCCTGGCGGCGGGAGAACTGCCGCTTTCTCCGGTCGGCGAGAACCTGACCGAAGCGACGCGGCTTATCGCCAAACGGTTTTTCACGCTGGTTGTGGACGACAAAGAGGTGGACAAGGCGGTTCAGGCGATCATCGAGGTGAACCAAACCGGTAACCCCGGCGACGGCAAAATTTTTATTCTGCCGATTGATGAAACATTCTCCGTAAGAACCGGAGAGGGCAATACGGTAATTGCGCATAAGGAGGGAGCATGAGCGGCAACAGGGATAAACTGCTGGATAAATACTCCGCCAAAGTTTACAAGAACCGCAAGGAACATATCCTGCAGTTTGACGAAGGCGGCGAAAAACAAGTTATATCAGCTAACACCCGCGCCATTCCCGGGGTGATAACCGAGCGCGGCTGTTGTTATTCAGGGTGTAAAGGCGTTGTGTTAGGCCCGGTGAAAGATGTTTGTACCATTACTCACGGACCTATCGGCTGTGGTTTTTACACCTGGGGAACGCGCAGAAACAAGGCGCGTCCCAATGAAGACGGAAAAAACTTTACCGTTTACTGTTTGTCTACCGATATGCAGGAGCCGGATATTGTTTTCGGCGGCGAAAAGAAACTCGCGAAAGCCATTGATGAGGCGGTTGAAATCTTTAGCCCCAAGTTTATCGCTATCGCCTGTACCTGCCCCATCGGCCTTATCGGCGATGATGTTAAGGCGGTCGCGAAAGCCGCGGAGGAAAAGTACGGCATAAAAGTAATATCTTTTAATTGTGAAGGATACAAGGGCGTCTCCCAGTCGGGCGGACACCATATTGCCAACAACGGGCTTATGCAGCACATAATCGGCATAGGGGACGACCAGCCCAAGACCAAGTTTTCGATCAACGTCCTGGGCGAGTACAACATTGGCGGGGACGGCTGGGAAGTGGAGCGTATCCTCAAAAGATGCGGGTTTGAAGTGCGCAACATTTTTACCGGCGACGGTACTTTTGAATCGCTGAAAAGCGCGCACACCGCCCACCTCAACATTGTTATGTGCCACCGTTCGATCAACTACGTTGCGGAAATGATGCGGCAAAAATACGGCATGCACTGGATGAAGGTCAACTTTATCGGCATGAACGCCTCCTGCCAGTCTTTGCGCAAGATCGCGAAATATTTTGACGATCCCGAATTGACCAAGAGGGTAGAGGAAGTAATCGCCGATGAAATGGCGGCGATCAAGGAGGATATGGAGTATTACCGATCCAAACTTGAAGGCAAAACGGCCGGTGTCTTTGCCGGCGGCGCACGCGCCCATCATTACAAAATTCTGTTGAAGGATTTGGGAATGAAGGCGATCATTACCGGTTACGAGTTTGCCCACCGCGACGACTATGAAGGGCGCGAAGTTATCCCGACTATCAAGGAAGACGCGGACAGTAAGAATATTGAAAACCTCGTTCTTGAACCGGACGAGAAACTTTATCGTAAACAGCTAACGCCGGAACAAGTCGAGGCGCTCAAAGAAAAAGGCATTGTCCTCGCCGACTATCCGGGGTTGTTCCCCGACACGGAAGCGGAAGATATTGTTTTGGACGACTATAACCACTATGAAACAGAGCAATTGCTCAAAATTTTTAAGCCTGACATTATGCTGTCTGGCGTTAAGGACAAATATTCGATTCAAAAAACGGGCGTTGCCTCGCGGCAGATTCACGCTTACGACTATTCGGGACCTTACGCCGGGTTCAGAGGCGCGGTAAATTTCGGGCGCGACCTGACAATGGATCTGTACACCAATGCGTGGAAGCTGGTTACTCCTCCCTGGAAACATGGGGCTATGATCACCGGTGAGTTTAAGGAGGACAAATAATGCTTGACATGACACCTAAGGAAGTAAAAGAAAGAACCGCGCTTAACATCAATCCCTGTAAGGCGTGTCAGCCTGTCGGCGCGATGTACGCCGCGTTAGGCGTAAATAACTGTATGCCGCACAGCCACGGCTCTCAGGGCTGCGCTTCCTATCACCGTATGCTTCTCTCGCGCCACTTCAAGGAAATCGCGCTGGCGTCATCATCGTCGTTTACGGAAGGCGCGTCGGTATTCGGCGGCAGAAGCAACGTTACTACCGCCGTCAAAAACATTTTTGAAATGTACAACCCCGAAATCATCGCCATTCATTCAACCTGTCTTTCTGAAACAATCGGAGACGATCTTTATTCGTACATTGCGGAAATAGCGATCCCGGAAGGCAAGCAGGTTGTTTACAGCAGTACTCCGTCATACGTTGGCTCTCACATTTACGGTTTCTTCAATATGATGCTGGGTTTTATGAACTGCCTTACCCAGAAAACCGGAACGCCTAACGGCAAGACCGCGATTTTCCCCGGTTGGGTAAACCCTGCCGACATCCGTGAGCTTAAACGGCTTACCAAGCTTATGAACGTTCCGGCGACATTTTTTCCCGATCAAAGCGGAGTTATGGACACGCCGATGACAGGTCATTATAAAATGTATCCAGACGGCGGCACTACGGTTGCGGAAATAAAGGGACTTGGCGACAGCGAAGGGCTTATCGCCCTTGGAGAGATCGTCAGCACAGAGCCTGCGGAACTGCTCAGGAAAAAATGGAAAGTTCCCTTTACCATGCTGCCTCTGCCGGTTGGAATTGATTTTACCGATCAATTTATTATGGCTCTGCGAAATCAATCAAAGATGGAAGTTCCAAGTGAAATTGAAACTGAACGCGGACAGCTTGTCGATCTTTTGATCGACTCTCATCAGTATACCTACAAAAAGAAAGTCGCGATTTTCGGCGACCCTGACGTGGTATTGGGACTTACATCACTCGCGCTGGAAATGAGCATGATTCCGAAATATGTTATTTCGGGAACGCCGAAAGAAGCTTTCGCGGACAGCGTAAGGGCGCTGTTTGAAAAGTACAATGTAGCCGATCAATGCACCGTTAAAGCCGGAACCGATTTATTCAAACTTCATCAGTGGATCAAAAATGAGCCTGTGGATCTGCTGATCGGTTCGTCTTACGGAAAGCAAATCGCGCGCGCGGAGGATATACCTTTTGTCCGCGCCGGATTTCCGGTGATCGACCGTTATGCCGGTACTATTCTGCCTATTGTCGGTTATGCCGGCGGTATTAGAATGGCGGAAAGAATCGTCAACACTCTGCTTGATAGATTCGACAGAGATGTCAAAGACGAAGATTTTGAACTTGTCTTATAAAGGAGGACAACAATGATTTCGGTTAAGTATCACGTTTTTGTTTGCACGGCGTGTAAAGTTAAAGGAGAGCCTACCGGCTTTTGTTTCAAGAAAGGCGGACAGGAAGTCCTGCAGAAATTTATTCAGGAAATTGACGACAGGGGATTAGGTTCAGACTGTTTGGTGACATACACAAGCTGTTTCAGCATGTGCAAAGACGGTCCCTGCGCGGTAATCTACGGCTCTGCGGCTCCCGGCGGAGTCTGGTACGGAAAACTTGACGAAGACGCCGTTGAGGAAATTTGTGAACAGCATTTAGAGGGCGGGACTCCGGTAGAAAAGTACCGAATATAGAGAGATCGTTCTATAAGATGAACACCAGTATATTAAAAGAACGCGAAGCGTCAATTTCCGACAGGCGCGAAAGAGGAAGGCGGGTTATAGCCGCCGATATTTCGTGCGAACGGGAAAGCGTTTCAGGCGCGGTGAGTCAGCGCGCCTGCGTTTACTGCGGCGCGAGGGTTGTGCTTAATCCTATTACGGACGCATACCACATCGTTCACGGACCAATCGGGTGCGCGAGCTACACATGGGACATACGCGGCAGTCTTACTTCCGGGGCGGAAATGTTCCGCAACAGTTTTTCAACCGATTTGCGCGAGACGGACATCGTTTTTGGCGGCGCGAAAAAACTTACCGCCGCGATTGACGAGCTAATGGAAAAAGCAAGTCCCGCGCCAAGACTGATTTTTGTTTTCGCCACCTGCATAGTCGGCGTAATCGGCGACGACATTGAGGCAGTGTGCCGCGCCGCAGAAGCGAAGTACGCAATTCGCGTGATACCAGTTAAAGCTCCGGGTTTCTCGGGAACAAAGACGCAAGGTTATAAACTCGCGTGTGACGCGCTCATGACATTGATTCTTCCTCACGCGAATCAAGAAAAACGTTTTGGCATAAATATTTTGGGCGACTATAACCTCGCCGGAGAAATGTGGATCATCAAAGGCTATCTTGAACAAATCGGTATCCCAGTTATTTCCACGATAACAGGCGATTCCTCTTATGAAAAATTGATTCAAGCGCCGTCCGCTTCGCTTAACATCGTGCAGTGCGCCGGCTCGTCCGCGTATCTCGCCCAGCGCATGGAATCGGAATTGGGAATCCCTTCAGTAAGAGTGAGTTTTTTCGGCATTGAGGACACCACAGCCTCGCTTCTGCGCGTGGCGGAAGCGACCGGCAGAGATGACATTTTGAATAACGCGCGGCGTTTCGCGGCTGAAAAAACGGCGAAGATAATGCCCGTTATCGAAAAATATAAACCGCGCTTGCAGGGCAAGAAAGCGGCAATCTTTGTCGGCGGCGGTTTCAAGGCGATTTCTCTTATCCGCCAATTCAACGAACTGGGTATGGAAACTGTCGTTGTCGGTACGCAAACCGGAAAGAAAGACGAATATGAAACAATAGGCACACTGGTAGACGGTAACGCGGTGATTCTTGACGACGCGAATCCCGCCGAGCTTGAACGTTTCATGACTGAAAAAAACGCGGACATACTCGTTGGCGGCGTGAAAGAGCGTCCGCTGGCTTACAAACTCGGCATGGCGTTCTGCGATCACAACCACGAGCGCAAACACCCTCTCGCCGGATTTGAGGGAATAGAAAATTTTGTAAAAGAGATTCACAGTTCGATTAACAGCCCTGTTTGGAAATATGTTAAAGGGTACTCGCTATGATCGGCAATTTGGTCAGCCTCAATGTAAACCCATGCAAGATGTGTATGCCTATGGGAGCGGTCAGCGCGTTATGCGGCATAAAGTCCAGTATGTCTATCCTGCATGGCTCTCAAGGGTGCGCGACTTATATCCGCAGGCACATGGCGACTCACTACAACGAACCTGTTGACATTGCTTCGTCATCGTTAACCGAAGAGGGGACGGTCTTTGGCGGAGAGGCGAATTTATTAAGAGGTCTTCGCAACATGATCGATTTATACGCGCCGGAAGTGATTGGAGTATGCACCACCTGTCTCGCTGAGACTATCGGCGAAGATGTGAACGCTATTGTAAAAAAGTTTTACGCGCAAAATCCGGGACTTAATGTGAAAATTATCAATATCGCCTCTCCCGGATACGGCGGAACGCAGAACGAAGGCTGGTTCGCCGCGTTACGCGCTATTCTGGAACAGACGGAACCTGACACAACACGCAACGGCAAGATAAATATTATCACGCCTCAGATAAGCCCGGCGGACACCCGCTGGCTTAAACATTTTTTTGAGGAAATGGATATAACATTTATTATGTTTCCGGATCTTTCGGAAAATCTGGACGGTGCGACAGAAAAAAAGTACAGGAGACTGAAAACGGGCGGAACCGCGATTTCGGACATAGCGGCGATGGCAGGGGCAAAATTCACGATTGAGTTTTCCGAGTTTACCGATGAGAAAAACTCACCCGCTGAATTTTTAAGGAGCGCATACGGCGTGCCCTCTGTCAAACTGCCTCTGCCTATAGGACTTCGCGGCATGGATAAATTGATCGATGTGCTGATAGACGATGGCGATGTTATAACCGGAAAAACAAAAAAAGCGCGGGGTCGCTATCTTGACGCGATGGTCGACTCCCACAAACACTGTGCAGAGGCGCGTGCGGCTGTTTTTGGAGAGCCTGATTTTACGGCAGCGATGGTCAGGTTGTGCTGTGAGAACGGAATTCTTCCTGTCGTTGCGGCTACAGGTTCGGTTTCTGAAAAGTTACGCGAAACGCTTTCAAGTGAAGTTGAAAACTGCGCAGAATTTCACTTTGACGAAGGAATGATGGTACTTGACGACAGCGACTTTGCAGAGATAGAAAAGTCCTGCGTTGAAAGAAAAGCGAACCTGCTGATTGGAAGCTCGGATGGCAGGCGCATTGCCCGCAAACTGAACATTCCGCTGATACGGTGCGCCTTCCCGATACACGACCATGTCGGCGGACAGCGTGTGCGTATGTTCGGTTTTGACGGTACCCTCAATTTACTGGATATGATTGCAAACGCGATGATCGATAAAACCGAAACAACTTTTCGCGGCGAACTGTACGACAAATTTTTCGATGGGCAGGAGAAAGACAAAACAGCAACCCACCCCTGTTTCGGAGAGCACGCCTGCAAGAACGCGAGAGTTCATCTGCCTGTCGCCGCGGAATGTAACATTCAGTGCAACTACTGCCTTCGCAATTACGACTGCATGAACGAAAGCCGTCCCGGAGTAGCGTCAAAAATTTTATCGCCTGACGAAGCTTTGGAACGTTACAAAAACTTAAAAGAAACAATGCCTAACCTTACCGTCGCCGGAATCGCCGGTCCCGGAGACGCGCTTGCGAATTTTGAAAATACAAGCGAAACCTTCCGCCTGATTCGGGATTTCGACCCTGACGTTACTTTCTGCATTGCTACTAACGGGCTTTTGCTTCCGCAGTATGTTTCGCGGTTGAAGGCGTTAGGTGTAAGTCATGTAACTGTAACGGTTAACGCTGTTGACCCGGCTGTCGGCGCGAAAATTTATCATCACGTAAATTATATGGGAATGACATACACAGGGGAACAGGGAGCGGCAATTCTTTTGGCAAACCAGCTTGCCGGAATAAAAATGCTTGTCGATGCCGGAATGATCTGCAAAGTAAACTGCGTGGTGTTAAAAGGCGTAAATGACGGACATGTTTTTGAAGTAACGAAAAAAGTATCTGAACTTGGCGCTTTTATGACAAATGTCATGCCGCACATTCCTGTCAAGGGTTCGGCGTTTGAAGGCTTGGAGCGCGTGACAAATAAAGAGATAGAGGCTCTCCGCGAACAGTGCGGCGCTCATGTCAAACAGATGACCCATTGCAGACAATGCCGTTCGGACGCCGCGGGGACGCTGGACGATGACCTTTCAATTGAATTTACAGAGCCGGTTTTAGCGTCTAAAACGCTTGAAACGGATCAAACTGAAGATAAACTTAAGCGTTTTGCCGTTGCCAGCAAAACCGGCGCGATTGTGGATTTGCACTTCGGACACGCGGACAAGTTTTATATCTACGAAAGCGACGATACGGAAACGCGCTTTGTGGAAACCCGCAGTGTAAGCAAGTACTGCGACGGAACATGCGACAAAGAGGACAAATGGGCGTCAGTTATACGCGCCGTTTCCGACTGCGATGCGGTGCTTGCGCTTAGGATCGGTCCCACCCCCGAAAGACGCTTGCAAGAAAACGGCATTTATGTTATTACTACTTACGAGAGAGTAGAAACAGCCGTCAGCATGGCGGCAAGAGAAATAAAGGAAAGGAGGGCGGTATATGGTATCGCCTAAGCAGAAAGTAGAAGACAGGGACTTAACGTCAGATTGTCTAGTAACAAACACCGGATGGTTTTTCGCGGTGGCGTATTTCATAATACACGCAAAAACTAGGCAGGACTTTCTTGATTCGAATAACGGACAGGACATTATCGTGTGTTGACGACCGGGCAGGCGAAAAGTCAGCCCTTGTGCGTTTTTTACAGTTTTTAATCAAAATGGATCCGGGAGCGATAGAGCTTTCCGAAAAAATGTATAAACTGCTGTCGCCCCTGCCCGAATATTCATATATTCTTCGCATAGAAAATTCCGCCAACGCTGAAAAATATCCGCAAATAAAAGAATTTGTCTGCCGTAATGCGCCTAACGGTATAGACAAAAGAATTCGCGCCGAAATTTCTCTTGACAATACGCTAAAAGCTTCTTCGGAAACAATCGCCCGTTATGCCAATTACGAGAATGTGCGCGTACAGGGACTGGATTATCTTATGTGCGACGACTATACGCGCGCTTTCGAGTATCTGAAAAAAACATTTAAGAGCGATGCCGAACGCTTTGAGTTTTGTCCTAGAAACCATTTCAACTGCGCGACCGCGCTGGCGGCGGAATGGATAACAAGCGGCGCGGGAAACAATGTCGTAACTTCCTTTGGCGGCATAGGCGGTTTTGCGCCGACTGAGGAAGTGCTGATGTTCCTGAGGGAAAACCGTCTGCGAAATGAAAATAAAATTTATTCATTTTTCCCGGTAATGTCGCGTCTGTTTCATAAGTTTACAAAAAAAAATGTTAATTTGAATAAACCCATAATCGGCAGCCGGATATTCTGCGTGGAGTCGGGCATTCATGTGGACGGGATTCTTAAACAGCCAAAAAGCTACGAGCCGTTTGCCCCTGAAATTGTCGGGCAAAAGCGAAAGTTCGTGCTTGGCAAACACAGCGGAACCGCGTCAGTTCGCGTGAAACTTTCCGAGTTTGATATTAAATGCGAGCAGGAGCACATTCCGTTCATTCTTGAACAGATCAAAAATAAAGCGGCGGAAAAAAGCGGCGAAGTAAGCGACGCGGAATTTGTCAAGCTCATTAATGAGCATATAGCAAAGGAGCGCGTTAAATGAAACAACAAAGGTTTCTTTTAGACAGTACTTTGCGCGACGGAGAGCAGAGTCCGGGTATTTGTTTTTCCGCCGAACAAAAAATGAAAATCGCGTCTATTTTGGACTACAGCGGTGTACATCAAATTGAAGCCGGAATCCCAGCCGTGTCCAAACAGGAAAAAGAAATAATTATCAAGATAATTGAAAACCGGAAAAACGCGGCTGTTTCGGTATGGTCGCGTCTTGTTCCCTCCGATATCGAAAACGCGGTTGACACTCGTCCTGACATCATACACGTCAGCATACCTGTTTCGCAGATTCATATCCGTGAAAAAATTCGTCAGGACGAGGACTGGGTAATAAGCCAACTGCGCGAATGTCTTTACATCGCCGATAAAAACTGCGTTCCTCTGTCCGTGGGGTTTGAGGACGCGTTTCGTTCGGATATAAATTTCATGGCGACTGTTGCCAAGATTCTGCTTGATTACGGCATTACGCGCATACGTCTTGCCGATACCGTAGGCGTCGCATCGCCGAGCCGCTGCCGCGAAGTGGTAAACGAGCTTTCCGCAAAACTGGACGGCAAGGCGGAGCTTGGCATACACGCCCACAACGATTTCGGCATGGCGGTGGCAAACACGCTTGAATCTGTAAAATCAGGCTGTCTGTACGCCGACGTAACGGCGGGCGGTATCGGAGAGCGGGCGGGAAACTGCAATCTGGCGCATCTGGTTCAGGCAAGCTCTTCGCTTTTTAATTGGGGTTTGACAGGTTCCGCGGCGCGGGATCTTCAAAATAATATTTTTAGGGTTATAAAATCTACAAGGAGAACAAGATGAGAAGGAGCTTTTCCATATTTAGTATCACCGTGTTATGCGCCATGCTTTCATGCGTCGCGCTTTTAAGCGCCGCGCTTTTAAGCGCAATGCTTTTAACAGGCTGTGTAAAAAAACAAGCGACGCCTGTAACATTGAACGTGTTTGCCGCCGCGAGCCTTACGGAAGCGTTAAACGAAATCGCGCAGCTTTACAAAACTGCCGCGCCTGAAGTAACGCTTTCGTTTAATTTCCAGTCTAGCGGCGCATTGCAAACCCAAATTGAAAACGGCGCGGAAGCTGACCTGTTTCTGTCTGCGGCGCAGAGGCAGATGAACGCGCTTGCAGGCGTTTACATTGACGACGCGACGCGCAAAGATTTGCTTGTAAACAGCGTGGTGTTGATAGTGCCGCAGGGCAGTAACAAGGGCATTTCGTCTTTTCAGGACTGTCTGACGTCTAAAGTGTCGCTCTTGGCGCTTGGCAACGCCGATGTGCCTGTGGGACAGTACGCGGAGGAAATTTTCAAGTTCCTGAA
This sequence comes from Treponema sp., assembly GCA_031273265.1. GTDB lineage: Bacteria > Spirochaetota > Spirochaetia > Treponematales > Breznakiellaceae > WQXQ01. Next base: position 22,384 of record JAISSH010000134.1, on the reverse strand, counting down.
CGGCTGGGATATTGTCCGCGCCAAAGCGTCGCTGGGAACTAACGTAAAAGAAGTGCTGTCGCAGGTGGAAAGTGGGAGTGTTGACTGCGGAGTCGTGTATTCAACAGACGCGGCGACAGCAAAAGGCGTAACAGTTGTGGCAGACGCGCCTTTAGGCAGTCATCAGCCTGTTGTATATCCTGCCGCTGTGGTAAAGGATTCGCCAAACGCAAAAGAGGCGCGGGCGTTCTTAAATTTTTTAAGCACACCGCAGGCTTCGGCGGTGTTTGACAAAATCGGGTTTACGGTAATTAAGTAAAAAAACCGCCAAAAACCGCTTGACAAAGTTTTTCTTTTTTGTAAAATGAAGGTATAAACAGCAAAGGCGCTGTGGGCAATTCCTTGTCCGCAGTGTCTTTTTTTTTAAGTAGAGTGCTTGACCGCCTGAGTTTCAGCAGTCAATGTATTTTCTACCCTGCCAAGTTGTAGGCGCTCTGATACGTAAAACGCTAAAAGCGCCTGAACAACAAATTATCTTACATATGGAAAATTCTCATGAGAAAAACACTTTTACTTGCTATTCCCTGCCTGCTTCTTGGAACAGGGGTCTTTTTTACGGTAAACCACGCGGCGCGGGCACAGCTCATCGTGGCGGCGGCGGGGGAACTTCCCAACATTCCCGGCTGTCCTTTGCACGAAAGCTGTGTTAAGGCTCTGCAGGAGGAATGGGCAGTTTTTGCGCCGCGTTTCCCGGCAGTATATTCCGGCGGTATTGCCGGTGTTGCATCCGCCGCTTTTTTGGGCGCGGCGTTTCTGCTTTACGGCATGAAGAGGCGTGAACATCCTGCGGCGGTTTAACATGAAAAAATACGCTTTAATCGTTTTCACCATTACGGTTTTAATCATCACGACACCGGCTTTTTTTTCCTGCGAGGATGAAGATAATGACAAAAAAGTATATAACTCCAATTCCACCCAAGATCCCGGAAATCCGTATAATATTCTTAAATACCAGCCCAAAACTGAATATAACATCAACATTGTTAACGCTAAGACCAAACTAAAGAGCGGCAAGACTGATATATACCAATACGAAACCGGAATGCCCGGCGGTATGATAATTGTTCGCAGAGATGAATCGTTAACGTTCAATGTTACCAATTCCCTCAATACAAAAACCAGCCTCCACTGGCACGGACTCAGGGTACCCTATGATCAGGACGGACCTTCGGTAGTGTTGAACTCGGGCGATACTCATACTTTTAACTTTACCCTGGATATGACGGGAACCCATTGGTATCATCCGCACATGAGACCGATTCTGCCCCAGCTTAACCGCGGGCTTTACGCGCCGTTTATTATAAAAGAGGACTATGACAGCCAATACGCGGGCGATTATGTCTTTACTCTGGACGATTGGACAATCAATCCCCTTGATAACAGCATTGCCGACGACAACAACAATTATGGCGGTTCTCACGGATACACGGAATTAGTCGGCAATGTGGAGACGGTCAACCGGCGCTACGGCAATGACATCTATCCTGTTACGTTGAAAAAGGGTGAAATTGTCAAACTGCGTTTTATCAACGCGTCAACTGCTCAAAGCCATACCCTGTCTATGGCTGGACATGAATTCCGCGTTACCCATCTGGACGGGCACTACCTGCTTGAACCGTACACGGCGAATCGTATCAGAATAGCCCCCGGCGAGCGGGTGGATGCGGAACTAAAAGGAATCAAAAGCGAGGGCACTTATTACATAAGGAACGAGCGCGGTTATGGAATACGCATCCCCGTTAAATATAAAGGCGTTGGAAAAGAGATGGAATCGCCCTTTGTGCCGGGTGTGTCTAAGTCGTTTGGAAAAACTCCCGGCGCGACCCCCGACCATACTTATGTACTCAATTCAAACATGGATCACAGCGGGGACAGCCACGAAAACGAGTCAATAGCTACGTCATGGACAATCAACGGTAAAGCTTTTGTTGACCATACCAGTGGTGATGAGGTTTATGATAAATGTACGGTTGATCAGGTGTATATTCTGCGTTTTAAAAACGAGGACGTAGGCGGACTGATGCATCACATAAACCGCCATCCCATGCATCTGCACGGAGGGCATTTTCAGGTTGTCTCCATAAACGGAACGGCGCCTGAACGGGAAATGTGGAAAGACACAATGGAGATTCCCGCGAATACATATGTTGATGTGGCGGTCAAATTTCAATATCCCGGTCATTGGATGCTTCACTGCCATATCATCGACCATGAGGACAACGGTATGTTGACGATGATAATTGCCGAGTAGAAACGAATTGGACGGTGGAAAAATTTGTTAAAAATGGAAAAAAACCTATTGACAAGAATTTTCATTTTTAGTAAATTTAGGGTATAAACAGCAAAGACGCTGTGGACGATTCCTTGTCCGCAGTGTCTTTTTTTTAAGTAGAGTATTTGACCCGAGTTTCGGCAGTCATTATATTTTCTACCTGCCTATGCTTTAGGCGGCTAACAAGCGCCTAAGCAAAATCTTACATAAAGGAAATTCTCATGAAAAAGGCAATTGTCGAAATGATCAAGAAAGGAAAGAAAGGTTTTTTGGTGGGAGCTGCGGTTTTATTAATCCTTCTCCCGGTATTTTTAAGTTGTGAAGACGATGAAGTGGTTGATGATAAACAGTCAACAACTTCGACTAAAAAGACGCCGCAAGGCATAAACGGGTTACCTTCAACTATTCCAATGGGCGTACCCTTTAATTTACGGAAAGGGATAACGATAAATCTTCCCAAAGCTCCGGGTAAAACCTTTGACGACATTATCTGGGCAAGTAACAACAGCGGCACAGAGTTTGCGACTGACAGGATCGTCATAGAAGATGATCTGTTTATCCCGACAACGTTTTTTACAAGCAAAGTAAAAGTGTTCGCCATTGTAACAGACGGGGAGGGTGAAGGTTTTGATTATACCAAAGAATTTGAAGTCAGCATTGATTTCCCCCGTAACCCCTTTATCGGCACATGGAGCGGCTCTGACGGAAAAAGGTGGACATTCAGGATAGACGGAACCTACGGCATAGATGATGATATGTTTAACACGGGAAGTTTTGTGGTGTGGAGCGGCAAACCGGGACGTAAATTTTTGGTTACCGTTTCCGGCAACCCAGAGACCATCACAATGGAAGAAGTAGCCGATCCTGATAACGGATTGTACACCGTATACTGTTTTGAACAAACAGGAAATAAAATCAAGATAACCCCCATAAGCTTTACCTATACTGATGCAACAAATAAACAGGACCCTATGCAATATGATATATCTGGGGCGCCTATTACCCTGACCCGTCTTAGCGGCGCGCCGGCGACTCTTGATCTGTCGAAGAACTATTCTGCATTGAGGATGATAGGCGGCTGGACCGGCAGTTTTACCGGTGCTCTCTTCAATCCCTCATCCGACAGTATAACTAGCACCACTCGCAATATTACCTATCACAAAGATGGGTGGGTTCAGTTCCATGGACCAAATTATCCATCTTTTAATTATAGCGGGGCATGGTTGAAACGAGGCGCGGTATTTGTTACTGTGGGAAATGACGGTAGGCGCTGGGACCCGCCGGCGATTGCGTCATGGGAAGCAGTAACCGCTACGGCAATGGGAGGTAAAGAGGTCGTCAGGATTAGCGAAAAGCGTGAATTTTCGAGGAGTACCAACACCTCGTTATTCTGGCGGCTTACAAAGGTTGTTGAACCCTGAAATGGAAGTATGATATGAAGAACACGGTCATGGTAGTAATTGTTTTTCTTTTTCTCTTAGCGGCTTGTGATAACGAGGTCGATGAAAACGCGGTTAACCATGTTACCGATTCCTCCAATTCCTCGGCGGACAGTAAAAAGTACACCATTACCTATTCCGCCGGGGGGGTCGATGTTTCACAGTTTCTGGGGTGGCAGTGGGTAAGAGAAGATTCCGATTTTACATGGATCTTCAAAAATGACGGAACTATATCGGTCATCCATTGCTGCGGCGACGTGTATAACAGGCAATTCAACTATTTACTTTGCGGCGATGTTCTTATCACCTACGGAAGTGAAATAAGCTTTGACGAGATGGAAGTTACAGTCTTTACCATGACCGAAGATGAAAACGGCGTTTCTTTCACGAGGGACAATGGGAAAAAATTTATTCGGGGAGCGCCGGATGGTTCTTCTTCCGCGCCTTTGGTTTTATTGAATGATCTGCTGGGAAGCTGGCAGGGGGAGGACGGAACGGAATATGAATTCAGTTCCGATACCGGACTCCTGATAGACTCCCAGCAATACGGGTATTTTGTGCGGTACAGAGAATTAATGACCATTGGTCCCCTCGTTGACGGAGAGACGGCGGATTTACTGAAATACCAGTTTAACCGGAAGGGGAACGAACTTTACTTGAAACGTTCAGACGGGAAACAAAGTAAATTCAGTCTTGCGGAGTAAATGTATAGGGAATGGCAGCCGCGCGCGATACGGCGGGCGGCTGGTTGACAATAGGCGTTTTTCCCAATATATAATATTATTAGGAGTTTAGTGTATGAATGCAGATATAAATATATCATCTCAAGCTTGGCAGAGATATTTGGATAATCACGAAACTATCAGTAACGAACGGTTACGCCCCGATAACGTTTCATTCTGGGATGCAATATTGAGCGATGAAGCCGATTTCACCCAAACGCCGGAAGGCAAACGAATCGCTGAACTTATAAGAGACTTATAATTATGGCGAACAAACCCGAAGATTTCCCGATATTCACCAAGTTGGATAACAGTATGGCTCGTGAACTTCTGATAAAACTAAATTTATATCTTAATAATTTTACTCAATCTACCGGTATCGCAAATATAATTGTGCATGAAGACACATTGTTGGAAATTTTTGACCGCATTGAAAAACGCAGAGTTTATTTTCATATTTTCTACGACGGATGCAAAATGGGCGAATTAAACGAAGGGGCGCTCATGTGTTTTTGGATAATAAAATTGTGCCCCTTTACCTGCCAAAAAATTTCCCCCGACATTTTGAACGCAAAAATAGCCCTATTTTTGTTTAACAGGGTGCTTAGCCTTGTCGCAGCCAAATCACGCAAACGAGTTCTTATGACGGAACAGAACGTAAAAGACCTTTACTATTCTTTTCGGTTTCGTGACATAAGCAAAGAATCGCTCATGCTTTTGGCTGGAAGTTTGATACAATAAATGAAAAAAACACTCTCTTTCTGGCGGCTCTTTCTCCTCTTTCCGGCGGCGCTGGTTCTCTGCCTTGCCGTCTGCAAAGAGGAGCCGGATTTACCGCCCGACCCCCATGTCTCGCTTGTGAACAGTTTTATTGGCATCTGGAAAGCTGGCTCGCAATATTGGCAGTTCAGGGCAGACGGAACCGGCGGCAGGGCAGTTGCGCAAGCGGGACCGTTCCCAGATAACTTTTCTTTTTTTGTCTACGCCGGACAAGATGTTCAAACCGCGCCGTCTCAGGGAAACCTTTTGATTCTTGAAGGTTCCCCCGCCGTCGTTACCCGTTATGAGTTTTCGATTGCGAATAACCGAGCGACTCTGACACTATGGGGGGGAGGGGAGGTATCATTTATAACGCTGGAACGGATAAGCGGCAGTCCGCAGACGCTCAGACTGATGAACCCGTTAATCGGGGAGTGGTCGGCGGATTGGACGGGCAGTGAACACGGTCTTACATGGTCGCTCAAGTACCGCGCCGATGGGACGGTAAAAGTCTTTCATCACCAGGCAGGTCATCAGTTTGAAAACGCCTACGCCCTGCGGGGAAACACGCTGGTTATATTTGGCGAATGGCGTTTTGGAATCGCGCCTGTAATAGCTGAGATCAATCAACAGGGAAACGGCAAATGGCGGGTAACAGAGACGCAGTTAAGTCCCACTCCGGCTGAGTGGGTCTACACAAGAGTCGCCGCCGCGAAGTGGAAAGAATGAAGGGTTTATTTTTCATCGTTTTGTTTTTTACCGTTCTTATGGGCAGCGCTGCCTTGCCGTATATTCCGGGCTGTCCCTTGCACGAAAGTTGTGTCCGCGCTTTTAAACAGGAACAGCGTCAGCGTCAACGTGAACAACGCCAGAGGGAAAGCCCGGATGCCGCTAGGGAAGAAGATGAGGCAGAAGTTACAGAGGACGGAGAAAATGTGGCGGTCAAAAAACCGCTGGGACTCATTCTGGGTTTTCAAATGGACCTTGGGGATTGGAATGACAAAAAAAACGACTATATAAATCTGCGTCCGTCCATTGCGTATCTGAACGGCTTTGGCGCTCTGGATATTTTCGCGAGTGTTTTTTATACGCTCTCCCTTGATGATCCGGTGTTGTCGCCAGGCGGGAAAAATGAAAAACTTGAAACCCTGAGCCGTGGCGGTATTGAGGCGGATGTCGCGTATACTTTTGATTTAAACGAGCGTTTTACTCTTACCCCGTCTCTTGATAACCAGAACCAGTTTGATTTTATGCCGGACGCAAATTCACTCTACAGTAACGGGCGAGTCCTTTCTTATTCGGTACTTGAACCTTCGCTCAGAATCGGCTGTGATCTTGAGTTTGGGGATTTCAGCCTAACCAACAGTTTTCCTTTTTCTTACACCGGCGACATGGCGCTGGATTATACGGTTTCGGCGTCCTTTAACTCACTTCTTGGTTTTGGCGTTACTGTGTCATGCCGGTTCTGGAATTTGTGGGTTGACCCGAACAGCGAATATGGTCAGACTGATCCTGGTTTCCAATACGGAGAAACAGAATTGGTTTTAAGTTATTGGCGCGGCGCTTTTTTTGCCGCTCTAACATTGACGGCGGACGGCGGTTTTCGGCAGTTCAGCGTGGAACCCTATGTGTCTTACCGTATCAAAAAGCTCAGTATCTTTGCCGGAGTGCTTTTTATTAATCTGGGTGATGCGGGGACTGATGAAGAGATTCGCCTGAATGCCATTCAAGGAAAACGAGATGTCAGCGGTGTGATCCCTTCGATTGGGATTAAGTACAGGTTTTAAATTTTTTTAGAGGTGAGATTATGAAGGTTCGAGTTTTTGTTGTTCTGTTTTTTTTAACAGCCGCCCTGTTCGCTCAAAATATTTTTGTGGGACAGTGGAGTGTTGATGCGGGTAACTATTACAAATTTAATACCGACGGAACCGGCGGCGTTTCCAAATCGCCTGAAGGTAACTTTATTGAAGACTTTAGTTTTCTTTCATGGGAAGGAACGGGAATTACGACGAATTATCCTCGCGTAAACACGTTGCTACTTGTCAGCGGATCGGGAACTTCTCCGCAGGACATAACGATGAAACTTTACTCCTATACTCAGGAAAGCGATGGTACGGTGAAGGCGCAAGACGCTGAGGGAAACCAGCTTGTCTTTACGCGGATTGCTGGAAATCCCGCTCCTCTTGATGTTCGCGCCCATCCATTGCTTGGGCAGTGGGAAGCGAAATGGAACGGAGGGAATCATGACGGGGCGCTTGGGACATGGTCTTTCCTCTATCGAACGGACGGCACGGTCAAGGCGTATCACCACCGGCTTCATCAGTTTGACAACGCCTATCTTGTGCGCGGAAATATTCTTGTTATACTTGGGGAATGGCGTTTTCATCCTGCGTTTCCGATTAATGTCGGCGGCATTACCGTAAAGGGAAGGGACTCCGTGTTTGTCCGCGAAGCCGGCGGCACAACATGGGATTACAAGAAAAAAGCCAAAGCAGCATGGAAAAAATAAAGTAAGATTAAGGAGAAGATATGATCTATTATCCTGATGCGTTAGTCGATCAATGGATCGCCGACGATGTTGCCCAGGGAGATTTGACAACCCGAATATTGGGATTAGGTGACATTAAGGGGCATATTGTTTTTTCATTGAAAAAAGCAGGGCGCGCCAGCGGTATTGACGCGGCGGAAAAACTTCTGCGCAAGCTGGGTCTTGAAATTACCGACCGCGCTGAAGATGGAATCGATTTGCCCGACATGGGCGTACTCATTTCCGCCGAAGGGAAGGCTTCCGCGCTTTTTATGTCGTGGAAAGTTGCGCAGAATGTGCTGGAATGGTCATGCGGTGTCGCCGAATACACCGCCCGTATGGTAAAGGCGGCGCGATCAAAAAATCCCAATATTCAAGTTTCAACCACAAGAAAAAACATTCCGGGAACCAAGACACTTGCCCTGAACGCGGTTTTGAACGGCGGCGGAATAATCCACCGAGGTGGCGCATCGGAAACCATTTTGTTGTTTGCCAATCATCGTGCGTTTCTCGATTTTGACAACAGCGCGGAAGCATGGAAGAAAGTCGTTGACAAACTCAAGGCAGAAGCGCCTGAGAAGAAAATTATTGTCGAGGCGGAAACAATGGACGAAGTAAAAGCCGTCATTACCTCTCAGCCCGATATTATCCAGCTTGACAAAGTTTCTCCAGCAGATATTAAAAAGGCGGTTGATCTGGCGCAGGGTCGCTGTCTTATCTCCGCGGCTGGAGGCGTTACCGCAGACAACGCCGCCGATTACGCGGAAGCAGGAGCCGGACTCCTCGTAACTTCAACTCCCTATTACGCGAAACCTTCCGATGTAAAGGTAAAGCTGGGATACTGAAAAATGGATTTATTTCCGCTCTTTAACTCGTTACGCATAGCGGCAATTGCCACATCAATAGCGGTTGTTACAGGGATTCTCCTTGCTTACGCAGTTTTGCGCCTTCCGCGTTTGCTCAAGGGCGTATGCGACACCGTTCTGACAATTCCGCTTGTACTGCCCCCTACGGTAGTAGGGTATTTTATACTTGTGTCGCTGTCGCCGAAAAGCGCGATTGGTTCAAAACTTCAGGAATGGTTTTCGATAATCATTACCATGCGCTGGTACGCGGCAGTAATTGCCGTCGCAATTATCGCGTTTCCGTTTGTGTACCGCACCACACGCGGCGCGTTTGAAAATTTTGATCAGAACCTGCTGGACGCAGGGCGCACATTGGGACACCGCGAGGCGTATATTTTTTTCAGGATACTGCTCCCAAATTGCAAGCACGGAATTTTGGCTGGAGTGGCGCTGGCGTTCGCGCGCGGTTTGGGAGAATACGGCGCGACAAGCATGGTGTCGGGCTATATCGCCGGAAGAACCGCCACCATTTCAACATCGGTCGCGTACTTCTGGCAGATCAATCAGGACGATATGGCGTTCTATTGGGTAGTACTCAACCTTATCGTTTCATTTTTGTTTATGATGTTGATCAACGTTTTCACCAAGCCTAAGGTTAGGGTATAGACCATGCTGTTATGTGAAATCGAAAAAAACTTAAAAGGTTTTTCCCTGAATGTAAATATAAACACAAAGTCGGGCGTTACCGCGCTTATGGGCGCATCGGGAAGCGGAAAGAGCATGACGCTTCGCTGTATCGCCGGAGTGTCAAAGCCCGACAGGGGGCATATTGAGTTAAATGGAAAAGTTTTATTCGATTCCGAAAAAAAGATAAACCTGCCGCCTCAAAAGCGCAACACCGGTTTTTTGTTTCAGGATTACGCGCTTTTTCCAAATATGACGGTACGCCAAAACATTATGACAGGCTCAAAGGAAAAGACTAGGCGAGAAAGACAGTGTGCCGCCGAAGAGATAGCGCAGACTTTTCAACTGTCTCCCCATTTGGATAAATTCCCCCACCAGCTTTCAGGCGGTGAAAAACAGCGTTGCGCTCTTGCGCGGATTTTGATAGGCTCTCCCGATATTCTCATGCTTGACGAGCCTTTTACCGCGCTTGACAGCCATCTGCGCTGGGAACTGGAAATGGAACTTGCCTCACTTTTCAGGAGTTTTTCAAAACCTGTTTTGTATGTTTCGCATAACCGCGATGAAGTGTACCGCTTATGCAACGATATCGCGATTATAAACGGCGGTAAAAGCGAGATAACCGGAGAGAAATGGGAGTTATTCAAAAACCCTGTAACCGTTCAGGCGGCGCGGCTTACGGGCTGTAAAAATATCGCGCCTGCACAGACAATGGCTGACGCAAATGGGACGCGGATTTCAGTTCCCGATTGGGGCGTTGAGTTAAAAATTGATGAAGCGCGGCATGACATTAATTTCGCAGGGATCAGGGCGAATTTTATTGTTCCGACATCCGCCGTACCGCGAGACGCTATCGCCGTTTCTTTCCCATTCGAGATTGTAGATGAAATTGAGGACACTTTCACAAGTATTTTAATGGTGCGTAAAATAGGAACGGAATTGCCGCCGATCAGGTGGGAAATGCGAAAAAAAGACCGCGAGGCGCTGAGAGAAAGCCGTCAGGAACTTGCCTTACTAAAGGAACATATATTATTCTTAAAACAGGAGGCGGTAAAATGAGCAGGATAGCGGTATTTGTAAACAAAGATTCTCAAGTTTGCGATTTTTTTGACGCGGGGCGTTTTTTGATATTTGAACGCGATGAAGCGGAAAGAAAATGGAAAGTGACAGGCGAAAAGAATTTTGAAAAAATAGTTCCAAGCAATCCCGCTCTTACGCGCAAAAGTACGGAAGCGCTTTTGCCTCTCATCGAAGGCTGTAACGTGCTGGCAGGCGGCGCGTTAGTCGGCATTCCGTTTACGGTTTTTGACCGCGCAGGTTTGCATATTTTTGAAATAGGCGCGGCAGGCGATGAAGTTTTTGACGGAATTGTCGAAGATTTGCGCAGCGCGGATTCCGCCGCCGCCGCTAAAGAAAAAATTATCAGGGAAGCGAAACCTGTTGAAACTTCCACGCCCGGCGTGTACTTTCTGGATTTAATCGCCCTGCAAAAAGAATGTCCCGAAGTTACCAGTAAAAAGGCAATGATGGACTTTTTGAAGGACACGCCGTTTTTGGAATTGCGCCTTGTCTGCAAGCACATTCCGCCGTGGATAGAAAACTCAAGCGCTTACAATGTGCAGGTAACAAGCGACAAAGACGGCGCGGTTGAAGCGGTTATTACGCGAAGGTGCTAAGGTGCGTAATTTCGATATGCTTGACGACAAGATAATTCAGATTGAAAAAGGCGAACTTGCCGGAGTGGAAAGCTATTCCTGCTATCCTGACGGCGAGCTGTTAGGTGTAAAACTTTCCGAGAAAAATATGCTCGTAACCCATGTCGGCGGATTGATCCCCGCATATACCGAGACCCACCGCCGAAAAAATAAATATTCCGTTGAGTTTTACCAATCCGGCAAGGTCAAAAAAATTGCGTTAGACGAAATGCAAGAAATACAGACCCCTCTCGGAGAGCTTCCCGCCGAACTTGTAACATTTTTTGAATCAGGCGAACTAAAGCGAGTATTCCCCCTTGACGGAAAAATCAGCGGAATGTGGAGCGAGCAGGAAGAGAAAACACTGGCTATCCCGCTTTCTTTTGAACTGCCGTTTACGGCTTTTACCGCGATTATCGGCGGAATCGCCTTTTATAAAAGCGGGGTTATCCGCAGTATCACGCTGTTTCCCGGCGAAACCGTCTCTGTCGCGACAAAATACGGCGAGATAAAAGCGCGTAACGGTTTTTCACTTTACGAATCGGGAAAACTCGAATCCCTTGAACCGTCCGCTCCTGTTGTGATTAAAACTCCCATAGGCGCGCTTACCGCCTTCGATCCAAACGCGGTGGGTATTAACGCGGACATCAATTCCCTTATGTTCGACGAGGACGGAAGAATAATCGCGCTAACTACGGTAAACAACCGCGTCGCTGCGAAGATTGAGGACGGGAAGGTTTTACAGTTTGCTCCTCGTGAAGTTATAAATCCGCTGGACGGCGAGTCTACGATAATTGAGGGGTTAAAGCTCTCCTTTGACTACGATACGGATACGATACAATTTACTGAGGGTGAGAAAGATACAATAATGCTCATTTCCGGCTGTGCCTTTTCAGTTACGGAATATTCATCCTCAACGCCTATGTGCGCCCCTGCCTCTTGCGCCGCCTGTTCGCTGGGGTGCAAGCAGCCGGAGTTGCATAGCGGGCGTAATTAGTGGTAAAATAAATAAGTATGAAAACTGGAAAAATAACACTTTTATTAGGACCGATGTTTTCTGGAAAAAGTTCAATTTTATTAAGTGAAATTGACAAAGCGACAATAGCGAAAATTCCCTGTTGCATAATAAGACCGAAAACAGATACGAGGGAATTTTTCACGCACTCAAAAAGAGAATTCCGCTCATTTGATAATTACAATGTCGAGAATCTTGAAGATGTTCCGGCGGAAAAATACGATGTCATCTGTATTGACGAGGGGCAGTTTTTTAAGAGTTTGCATCACAGCGTACAATGGGCAAATGACGGGAAGAGGGTTTTCATTTCCGCCTTAAACGGCGACAGGCATCAAAAAGAATGGAATGTAACCCAGCAGATGATACCGCTTGCCGATGAAATTATTTTTCTTAAGGCAGTCTGTTCCAAATGCGGTTCTTATGAAGCGTCTTTTTCATACAAAGTAAATGACACCAGCGCCAATCAGGTGGATATTGGCGGAAGCGCTGAAAGTTTCATCGCCCTTTGCAGAGGATGTCTGCTGGAAGAAAAGAAAGAAACAACGGAGAAAATGTGAGGTAACGCCGTTTTATTATCATGCTTGAAACACCGGCGTTTATAGGTTATTATTTTCATATATAGGAGCCTTACCATGTTATTAGCCGAATTGGGCGCGCCCATTGCCGATTTACTGAAAAAAATTGATGAAACATGGAGGCGTCTTTGAAGACGCCGATTTTGCGGGGCGCATTTCCGGAATAGAAGCAAAAACCGCCGAACCGGGTTTCTGGAACGATTCGGATGCGGCGGAAAAAACAATGACCTCTCTTAAAAGCCTTAAAAACCGTTATGAGCCGTGGAAAACTCTCCGCAGCGAAGCTGTCGATCTTCAGACTCTTTTTGAACTGGCTGTCGAAGCTAAGGACGAAAGTGAAGGCGCCGGTATCGAAAAAACGCTGAAGGATCTGACCGCCCGTTATGAAAAACAGAATATCTTTGAACTTATGGCGGGCGAAATGGACAAGAACGGCTGTTTTCTTACCGTACATTCCGGCGCGGGCGGGACGGAAGCCTGCGACTGGTCGCAGATGCTCTACCGTATGTACCTGCGCTGGGCTGAACAGAAAGGCTTTTCCGCCGAGGAAGTTGACAGGCAGGAAGCCGAAGGGGGAATCAAGTCCGCCACCTGCAAGGTCGAAGGGGACTTCGCTTACGGTTATCTGAAAGGCGAGTCGGGCATACACCGGCTTGTGCGTATCAGCCCATTTGACGCGAACGCGAGGCGGCACACTTCTTTCGCCTCGGTCTACATTTTCCCTATCATTGATGATACAATAGAAGTGGATATTAAGCCTGAGGATTTGCGCGTTGACACCTACCGTTCCGGCGGCGCGGGCGGACAGCACGTTAACAAGACGGACAGCGCGGTTCGTTTTACGCACCTGCCCACGGGAATTGTTGTCGCCTGCCAGAACGAGCGCAGTCAGATTAAAAACCGCGCGATTGCGATGAGCATGTTAAAGGCGCGGCTCTATGAATATTACAGGCAGGAGAAGGAAAAAGAAAACGCGAAATTTTCCCAGGAGAAAAAAGATATTTCTTGGGGTAACCAGATTCGTTCCTATGTGTTTCAACCTTATACAATGGTAAAAGATTACAGAACAAAAGTTGAAAAAGGGAACATTCAGGCGGTTATGGACGGTGACATCGACCCGTTTATTGAAGAGTATCTTAGATTTGTCTGGCGCACAGGAGAGCAAGTTTGAAGAGCAGGGCGGCGTTATTAATTTTTATTTTCCTCGTATTTAACACACTGCTCTTTGCGCGCGGTAAGAAAGAAGAGCCCGAAGTTAAAACGCAAAATGATGAGTGGATACTTTGCGTTACAAATTTTGATGTCAGCTCACTACCTAAAGACAAGTGGAGCGTCTCCGATGTTATTTCAAAACAAATTGTCGAAAGGTTAAACGCGATTAATTACCGGACGCGCGTATCGCGCGAATATGCCTTATATGAGGATTATGCATGGTCAAACGCGCGTTCAACGGCGGCTAAGGCATTGTCAGCCAAACTTGATGAACGTTCCATGCAGATTTACAGCGGGGAAGCAAAATGGAAATACAAAAAAAATCTTGCGCGTATTGACGCAGAAATTGAAAAACTGCGCCTGGCTTTTGAGGAAATAGACAGCAACGCGCCATTAATCAACAATGAGCCTGTAGTTAAATTAACAGCCGGTAATATAACTTCTATTTTTCCGGAACCGCCCGCAGAAGGAAGTGAATACAAGTTCTGCCGCGATCAAAAAGCGGACGCGTTTCTGACAGGTTATGTTACGGATTTTCACGGCAGATATTATTTATCAATCAAACTTTATACTTTTTACACACGATCGTTTGTATATGAGGATAGTATTATTTTTTCACCTGACGACATGGATAACGCTTTAAGTGAAATTACTTCAAGATTGCTTTTGACGCTTTCAGGCAATAAACCGGCTGTTGTAACCATTGCGGCTGAACCTAAAGAAACTCTTGTGCTGATCAACAGGTCTTTTGCCGGCAAGGGTGAAATTACCGAAATGGAATATCCGCCGGGCAAATATATAGTTACCGCATCCGCCGCGGATCATGAACCTCTGACTGAAGAAATAGAATTCCTTCCAGGAGAACATATTAATATTACTTTTAAGCTAAAACCCATAGAATATGGAAATGTGGAAATTTCCGGCGCAAATTCGGGAGGTTCTGTTTATCACGGGTCATTATATGCGGGCGAGGCTCCTTATACTCTTCGCCTGCCGTTAGGTACAATGGAATATGTTGAATTGATCAATAACGATGAAAAAGATGAAAAAATAGGAAAAATTGTTTTTGATACGCCCGACAATGATGATTCTGTTCGTTATCTGACATTGCGTATAAGAGAACCTCTGCCGCAGGGGCGCGTAGACAAAGCGCGGCGTATGTTTTATTGGTCATGGGGGGCAACATGGATCGCCGGAATTGCAACATTGATTTCATACTATTCATACGTCGATTCATACAATGCTATAACCTACTCAGGATCAAATAACCAATCTTTCATAGAGAATAATACCAGATTGTACTATATTAGTATGGGAGCCGTTATAGGCTTAATTACAGCCGTTGTGTTTGACGCGTTTTTCATCAGCAGATATTTATATGTATCCAACAGAGATTCAGCGACAGTAGCGAGAACAAGCAGGAAATAGATGAGATTTGGCGAAAAACTAAAAGCTTTTTTTTCGGGAGTGCCGACCCTTTCCGATGAGTTATTCGATGATCTGTGCGATTTATTAATTGAAGGCGACTTTGGAGCGGAACAGGCGTATAAAACAACAGAGCTGTTAAAACAAAAATGTATAAAAGAGAAAACAGGAGAAGTTTCGGAAAAACTTGCCGAATTGTTGGAGGAGGAATTATGCGAAGCGTTGAAAGAAGCAAAGCATAAAACGAATCCTGCCGAAGTTTTCGATTCCGCGTCTGAAAATAACCTTACCGCAATTCTGTTGTTGGGAGTAAACGGGGTAGGGAAAACCACAACCGCCGCGAAAATTGCGCATCTGTACGCTGAAAAAAATAAAAAGGCAATTCTCGCCGCCGCCGACACATTCAGGGCAGCGGCAATCGATCAGCTTAAAATTCACGGAGAAAAGCTGAAAACTCGCGTAATTACCCACAAACAGGGAGGAGACCCGGCGGCGGTTGTCTATGACGCGCTTGAGGCTGCTCTTTCAGGGGGAGTCGGTGTCGTTATCGCCGATACCGCCGGAAGAATGCACACAAAGTCCGCGCTTGTCGAAGAATTGCGTAAAATAGACAGGGTAGTGGAAGCAAAGGCGCCGAATGCCTTATACTTAAAATATCTGGTGTTGGACGCGACAACAGGGAGAAACGCGCTTGCGCAGGCGGAAATTTTTAATGACGCTGTTGCCCTGGACGGGATAATTCTGACAAAATATGATTCTACGGCAAAGGGAGGAGTAGTGTTCTCTGTTGCGTCCGATCTTCATTTGCCTGTTGTATATTTATGCACAGGTGAAAAATACGGGGATATCGAGATTTTTGATCCCCATAAATTTACAAGGGAATTTTCAGGGCTTGACTAAGAAAATTTTTTGGATCAGTTTTTTTGTTTTACTCCTGTTCGCGGGTTTTATTGTCATGACGCAGGAAGCGGATGACGTAAAACTAGATCAAAAAAACGAGTTATTCGAAAATGAAGAAATAAGCGAAGAAGACGCCGATGAAGGCGAAGGCGAATACATCGAAGAAACACAGGAGCCGCAAATGGCGCGTGAAATTCCCGAATGGGTAAAACCCACTCGCTGGTTCCGCTCCAACTCAGGCGGCATGGCGGTTGAAGAAATTCCTTCCAGACTTGCGGCTCTGCGGAATAAATACGCGCTTGTGATTGACTTTGTTGAACCTGAGGAACTGCCTGAATATCTGTTGGAGCATTACAACGACAGCTTTTTTATTGAAATCCGCACGCTTTATGAAAATGGAAAAGAATCGCGCAAGCAGTGGATTTTCAGAGACGCAGGCGGACAGACAAGGCTTGTTGCTGTTTTTATCGAACCGGAAGAAGAACCGGAAGAGAATGAAATCGTTGATATTGAAAATGTCAACATTGAAAATATAACTGAACAGACAGATGATAATATCGACGATAATATCGGTGTTAATATCGCCGCCGAAGACGATGAATTTACCGAAAATATTGGTATTGATGATATTGATTTTGAAGAGGGAGAAGAGTTAGTTGAAATAGAGAAAAAAATAGACATCAAGACCGATTCAAGAAGCGGGTTCATTGAGATTATGGATGAAAATAATTTATTAACTTCTGAATATAAATACTACAGCGACGGGATAAAAAATAAAACAGAGTATTATTACAACGGCAGGAACGCCGTTCGCGCAGTATCGTTATCGTGGGAAGAAAACGATGAAGGGGGAGAGTACAGGGAAACCCACAGGGATTATTTTTATTATAACCGTTCTTCGTTCCTTCGCGCGGTGGAGCGTGTGTTTTCAACAGAACAGAATATTTCAGATTCAATAAATCCGGTAAGAATTTCATTTTCAGGAAATATTTTGAATGCAGCGAAGAATGATTTTTTTATGGGTGAAAAACTGAATGCGTATCCTGAGTTCTTTGGCGATCTTTTAGTAAAGGAAGACAGCAGGATTGTGTTTACAACCGATGAAAGAGGCAGGATATTGACGCAAACTCTGTATGAAAACAAAGGTAAAAATGAAGAAGACCCCGTTATTTGGGTTATTGAAAGCAAATGGTCGGGAGACAGCATTGTTTCCGTTAAAAAAACAGAGGGCGATATTGTACTTTTATCGGAATATGAATATGATTCATCAGGTAAAATAGTTCTTGAAAGAAATTTACGGAACGGAGCTTTGGAACGAATTGTAAGAACGGAAGGTAAAAGAGATATAGAGGAATTGTATATGAATAACAAATTTGTGATGCAGGCTGTCTGGGAAGACGGAAGAAAAATCTCTGAATCAAGGATTAAAAGCAATTGAAAAAAAAATGGATAACTTTTATCGCGTCGCGTTATATATTCAAAGGACGCGGGAGTTCTCCTGTTTTGGCGTTATTGGGCATAGCTATGGGAGTTCTCGCTTTAATTGTAATAATCGCCGTAATGAACGGTTTCCAGCTTGGCTTTATCGAAAGCATTCTTGAAATTTCGTCATATCATTTGCGTTTGGATAATGTTCCAAAGGATAAAGATGTCGAATTACAGAATAAAATATTATCTGTTTCGGGAATAAAAGCGGCTGTTCCCTTCAGGGAAATACAGGCTCTTGCCAGAGGAAAAAGATCAGGACAGCAGGCGGTTTTTTTAAGGGGACTGCCCGATAACGCTCTCGAAATAGATAAAACAATGTTAACTAAACTGGATTTTGAAGCGGGGTTTTTCGACATTTCAGACATGAATTCCGTTTTATTGGGATCGGAACTTGCGCGCAGGCTCGGCGTCGTATTCGGAGATCAGATTACCATGTATTCAATTTCGGGAATTTTATCCGCGAGCGAAGAAGGCAGCGGTCTTGATACTCTTAAAGTTGCGGGTGTTTTCAGAACCGGTTATTATGAATACGATTGCAGTTGGGCTTTTATCAATATTAAAAGTAAAATATTTATTGAAGACGAAAGCGATCTGAAAATAGGCGTAAAAATCGCGAACCGTTTTCAGGACAAACATTCTCTGGAACAGGTAAAAAAAGCATTGCGTAACGAGAGCGGCATTGAAGGGGTAAAATTTTCCAGTTGGCGGGATTACAACCGCTCTTTTTTCGGCGCTTTAAGAACCGAAAAACTCTTTATGTTTATCCTTGTCGGTCTTATTTTTATCGTTGTAGGTCTTAATATTTTTCAGTCCCAGAGACGTTCGGTTCTTCAACGGCGTGAGGAAATCGGGCTTTTACGCGCTGTCGGGGGAACGGAAAGAGACGTTCGTTTTGTCTTTGTCTGCGACGGCGCGATTATCGGGCTTACAGGAGCGGGCGTTGGGCTTGTAATCGGGCTGGTTTTAGCGTCTAACATCGCGCAATTTTTTACGCTGCTGGAAAATATTGTAAATGTTTTTATCGGCGCAATTAATATAATAGCCGGTCTTTTTGGAGCGGAACAGGCGGAAACCTTCGCTGTTTTTTCGCCGGCAATTTTTTATATTAAGGAAATTCCGTCAAGAATACTTCCCCACGAAGTCGTAATAATTTTCATGTTTGGTTTTATGTCCGCCCTTGCGGCGGCATGGTTCGCGTCGCGAAAAGTTTCACGTATACAACCGGCGGAGGTTCTGCGTTATGAATGACGGTATCAGTAAAAAAAATATTATCAGAGCGGAAAATATCGTTAAAAATTATATTTCAGGAACGGAAACCCTTCACATTTTGAAGGGTATAAATCTTGAAATTGAGGAAGGCTCTTGCGCCGCGATAAGCGGACAGAGCGGAAGCGGAAAAAGCACGCTTTTGAATATCCTCGGCGGACTGGATCGCGCGGATGAGGGAAAAGTTTTTATCGGCAATTATGAAATCACGTCCCTTTCTGAAAAAGAGCTGGCAATATACCGCTCAAAACAAGTTGGATTTATTTTTCAATTTCATTATCTCCTGAAAGATTTTACCGCGCTTGAAAACATAATGATCCCCGCGTATATCGCCGGAATAAAGAAAAAAGACGCTCTGGAAAGGGCAAGGTCTCTGCTTGCCGATGTAAATCTGGAAGATCGCTCAGGACACTTTCCTTCACAGCTTTCGGGAGGAGAGCGCCAGCGCGTCGCGGTAGCAAGATCGATGATAAATGATCCGGCTTTGATTCTTGCGGACGAGCCGACCGGAAATCTCGATCCGCAGAACAGCGATATTGTCACGGAACTGCTTTATTCAAGCGCGCAAAAAAGAGGCAAAACTCTGGTTGTTGTTACGCATGACAGAAAAGTCGCGGATAAAGCGTCTGTCCGCCTTCATCTTGAAAACGGTCAGTTAGGGGAAATGCAGTTTTGAAAAAGAACGCCGCTTTTTTTATCGCGTTAAGATATTTGTGGGGCAGGGCACGCGAAGGCGGGCGGTATCTCAGGGGAGCCGCCGCCGGTATTGCCGTAAGCCTTATCCCTATCATCGTAACTCTTATTGTCGCGGACGGCATGATCAGGGGAATTACCGACCGTTATATCGAAATGGGGACGGGGCATTTACAGGTTTTTGATATGTTTAACTCGATAGATGACGAAGACGTGATTGTGAAAATAAAGGAAACAGACGGCGTAAGGGGAGTTTGGCCTGAAATGAGAAGCATGGGAGTGCTTGCCGGAAGGTCGGGAAAAACAGGAGTAACGGTGCGCGCGATTGAGCCTTCATTTTGGGAAGATAAGGGCAGCGAGTTATATTTAAAAATTATTGACGGGGAACGGAAACCACAGACGGATCGCGACATTATGTTAGGTGTAGAGCTTGCTTCCAATATCGGCGCGAAAATAGGCGACACCGTGCGGCTTATGACAATCAGAACAGGCGAAGGCGGAAATCCGTCTCCCAGAACGGCTCCCTTTGTTGTCCGGGGTATACTGTCATGCGGCTACAACGAACTTGACGCGTTATGGTGCATTATAAGTTTGGAAGGCGGAAAGCGTGTTCTTTCCCCCGGACAATCTTCGGCAAGCCTCCTTGTAAAAATAGACGAACCGTATAAAAAAGCTGAAGATTTAACATGGGTGTTATACGAAAAATTAGACGGTGTTTTTAATGTATACACATGGAAAGACCTTCTGCGCTCCCAGTACAGTTCCTACGAATCAACAAGACAGCTCTTGCTGTTTATCATGGCGTTGATAGTGATTGTCGCCGCGATAAATGTTTCTTCCGCGACAAGCATGCTTGTCCTTGAGCGCCAGAGGGACATTGCCGTTTTAAAAGTTTCGGGCGCAAGCGTCAAGGGCGTAACAAGGGTTTTTCTCTGGGGCAGTTTTCTTACGGGGGTAACAGGCGGGATAATCGGCGTCGCGCTTGGATTGTTAATCGGGGTAAACATCAATTTTCTGCTACGCTCTCTTGAAAAAATTCTCAGTTTTTTCTCAGGGCTGTTCAAAGGAGGCGAAGTAAAAATACTCGACCCCGGTTTTTACCTTGAAACAATTCCCATTATCATCGACTGGAGCGCGGTGCTGATGATTTGGCTTTTCGCGATTGTCTGTTCCGTGCTTGCCTCATGGATTCCAGCCCGCCACGCCGGAAAACTGAAACCTATGGAGTTGTTAAGGAAGACATAAAAAAGTTACCACGAACTTTTGCTTTGATATTTTCCCCTTCCTCTTCTTGTTCGTGTTGGTTCGTCTGGTTCGTGGTTAGATTCTTGTAGCAATCGCGTCTATAAAATCCCATGAATTGAGAATTTTTTCAGGCGGCGGATCGGAAAGTCTTGCCAAATCGCCTGTCATTATTCCGGCTTCGATAGTGTCAATAACCGCTTTTTCAAGCCGCCGCGAGAAATCCGCCAAGTCGGGAGTGTTGTCAAGTTCGGCGCGTTTTGCTAAAGCGCCGCTCCACGCGAAAATTAACGCGGCGGGGTTGGTGCTGGTTTTTTCTCCCTTCTGCCAGCGGTAGTAGTGCTGTTGTACCGTCCCGTGCGCGGCTTCGTATTCAAAAACTCCCGAAGGTGAGACAAGGACGCTCGTCATCATTGCGAGGCTTCCCGCCGCGCTCGCTATCATGTCGCTTTGAACGTCGCCGTCGTAATTTTTACACGCCCACAAAAAACCGCCTTCGCCCTTTACAACCCGCGCGACAGCGTCGTCAATCAATGTGTAAAAATACTCGATACCGGCGGCGGCGCACTTTTCCTTGAATTCGGTTTCGTACACTTCGCCGAAAATCGCCTTGAAGCGACCGTCGTAAATTTTGGAAATTGTGTCCTTAGTAGCGAACCAAATTGGGAGTTTTTCATCAATGGCGTAGAGAAAACAGGCGCGCGCAAAACTTCTGATTGAGTCGTCAAAATTGTGCATTCCCTGAACGATTCCGCTTCCCTTAAAATCAGCGACCGTTACGCGCTTTTCCGTTCCGTCGGCTCTGGTGTAGACAAGCTCCACTTTGCCCGGTCCTTCAATTTCCATTTCAGCCGCTTTGTAAACGTCGCCGTAAGCGTGGCGTCCGATAACGATAGGCGCTTTCCATGTGTTGATCGACGGCTTTATGCGGCTGACGGATATGGGCTTACGGAACACAGTCCCGTCCAGAATCGCGCGGATTGTGGCGTTGGGGCTTGGGTGCAGGTGCTTGAGGTTGTATTCCTTTTGCCTTGCGGTGTTCGCGGTAATGGTGGCGCATTTCACGCCCACGCCCAGCTTTTTGACAGCTTCGGCTGATTTTACCGTTACTTCGTCGTCGGTATCATCGCGGTTTTTCAACCCAAGATCGTAATATTCGGTTTTAAGGTCTACAAAGGGAAGGAGCAGTTTTTCCTTAATTACATCCCAGAGAACCCGCGTCATTTCGTCCCCGTCAATTTCGACAAGGGGTGTTTTCATGTTGATTTTAGCCATAAGGGTATTATAGCGAATTTGGGGAAGTTGGTAAACTGGGAGAAAAAGAAGGCATATAGTTATTGATGATTTTAACTTTTTCCTACTTGACAAATTTTTAAGAAAAATGGTATATTTCTTATATATGGCGGAATAGCCGCCGTAATCGTAAAAACTGGGGGTTTTCCAGTTCTCGTCAAAAACCGGGAATTTTGGAGGAATTTATGAAAAAAATGACAATCTCGGTATTTTCAAACTTATATATGCTTTACCCTCACACCCCCGTCCGCGCCCGCTCTGTTACCTGCACTCCCATTTTCTGGAGAAGATCAA
>JAISSH010000112.1 GCA_031273265.1 Treponema sp. | reverse complement strand
TGCACAAAGGCGGGCGCTTTTTTTGACGCCTCAATGAAAAAATCCTCGCCCAAACAGGGACGAAGCCCCGCGAAAGCGGTAATAACGTCGTTTTGGCTAAGACCGGGTATCATGGTCTTTCCGGAAACTAAAATCTGTTCCAGCCTTTTCGTGGTGGTGGAAAAATCGCTCTTGTCATCAACAGCGTCGGCGGTGGGACCGACAAGAGCCGTCCCTTCCACTGTCGGGATAACGAGCATCCCTTTTGAAACGGAAGTCGGAACCGGAAAGACCACCTTTGACGGACAGGCTTTTGTCAGGCGGTCTAATAAAAAATACTCGCCCTTTCTCGCGCTTATCGTAAATTCCTCCGCGCCGAATGTCCTTGACACTTCGTCCGCAAAAAGACCCGCAGAGTTTATCGCGTAACGCGCTTTTATTTCCCTGCCGTCTTCGGCGCGGATTACCCAATAGTCTCCGTTACGCGACGCTTTATCAACTTTGAAATTCGTGAAAAGTTGAACGCCGTTTTTAAGCGCCGACTCAACCAGCGCAAAGACAAAACGGTACGGCTCAATTATTCCCCCTCCCGGCGCGTAAAGACCGCCAACCGTATCATCGGACAGCTTTGGCTCAAGTTCCAAAATCCTGTGGCGCGAACAAAGCTCTATCCCGATAACTTCGTTCTCTACCCCTTGAATGTAAAGATGTTCGACCGCCTTCATTTCCTCTTCATGCAAAGCCGCGACAATTATTCCGCATCTTCGGAACGGAAAGTTCAGCTCCCGCCTTAGCTGGTCGAACATCAAACTGCCCTGAATTTCAAGCCGCGCTTTCAGGTACTTTTTGTTGTGGTGAAAACCGCCGTGAATGATGCCTGAGTTCGCTTTTGAAGTTCCAAAAGACACATCCGCCGCTTTTTCCAGAATGGCGGTTTTTATACTGTAGGCGGAAAGGCGGCGGGCAATATTCGCGCCCGAAACCCCGCATCCGATAATCGCGGCGTCAAAATCCATAAAAATATTTTATATCCTAACGCCGTTTTTTGCTATATAATCGAAGTATGAAGAAGGAAAGAAAGAGGCTGTTCATCGACAAAAAAACCGGAGCGAAAGAACGGCTTGAAACTGTAAAATGGGCTGTCGAAAACCATTACGATACCCTTGTTTTTTCCTTAGGAGACAAATTTTTCAAAAGCAAAAACAAAAATATAAAATATAAAAAACTAATCAAGTATCATTCAATTAATATTGAAGCGGGAGGGCGCGACTTTCCCCTTCTGCTTCCGAAACGGCTATTCCTGTTTCACCGCAATCTTTTCCGCATGGAACAGGGCAAACGAAAGGCGGCTCCTCATTTTTGTCCGACAAATCCAAAAACCACCGCCATTATCGCAAAACGCGCCCGCGCTTTGTTTGCCCGCGCAATGAAAGAAACGACGCCTCCGCGCGTTTTTCACCTTTTTCCGGATGAGGGATATGAATCCGTCTGGTGCGCGTGTCCCGCCTGCCGCGCGTTCAATCCCGCGGAGCAGAACATCATCACCGTTAACACGGCGGCGCTCTCTCTGGCTAAACTTGACCCTGACGCGCGGCTTTCATACTACGATTTTGGCGCGGAGCCGGTAGCGGAAGGAGTCGCTGCGGGAAAGAATATGTTTCGCCTGCCCACGGCGCAGGTTTGAAATAATTATGGTAAAATCGCGCATTATGTGGTAAAATTGAATTTAATTCGTTGCGGGTAATCCCGTAAACAAAAGCGTTTTAGGAGGAAATAAGATGAAAATTAGAAAGTGGTTTTTAGCGGCAGCCGTAATATTAACGATAGCTGCTCTGGCAGGATGCGCCAGTTCAGGCGGCGGCGCAAGCGCCAAACCCGCTCCCCCGCCTCCGGCTCCAGTACCGGAAGGAACGGAAAGGCTCTCACTGCTTAACGGAGCCTATGGAATTTTCCGGTTCGATCTTCCCGCCGGAGCGAAATGGTCGGACTACGGCAAGCTCACAGCGGAATATCTGGTGGATGAGGAACACATCAAAAGACCTCAGCGTAATAAAGAAAACGTCCGGCTGATGGGAAATTACAAAGAAGAAAACTTTACTGTTTCAGGCAAACAACGCATCGCCAATCTTCAGGATTTTAACGGACCGTATATCATTGACAACACGCCCAGAACATTTGCCAGCATGGGAGCCGTTGCCGATGAATGGTTTACCGTTGAATACGATATTTCAGGCTCAAAGGCACACGCCCAGTTTAATAAAGCCAACCTTCCATCCCCTAACGATACCGGTCCTTTCTTTTTAGGGATTGGTATACCGGGAGAGGACGGCTCTTTAAGACGCGCCGCGATAGTCCAGCTTGTCAGGAATGTTACTCTGCACCACCGTTCCAACCCCGCGTTGAACGTTGTCTCAAAGGGTTCCGGTTTTGAAGAACCAACTTTACTTTCATTTTATCCATTGGATTCAAGGCGCGAAGGACCGTCTGACGAATAGCAGTAAATAGCCGGGGTTTTCACAAAGCCCCGGCTTATATAATTGCAAATTAAAAATTTGACATACCATTAAAACTCCATGTAGAATATTAAGATCGATGTAATATAAGTTCTGTTTCAAGATAAAGATGGGGGGTTTATGAAAATTGGCATTAAACTCATGGTAATTATGATTGTTCTTTGTTTATTAAGCGTCGGATCGGTCGGCGTCATTTTGCTTAACCGGGCACGGGTCAATATAACCGATCTTGCAAATAAATACACGCTCAGTCTTGGCGAGAAAGGCGCGGACGAAGTAAGAGCCTACCTTGAAGGTTACTGGTATACCGTAGAAGCGATTGCTCATACTATGGAACAGTACGATTCGATGATAACAGGAAACAGGCGGAATATGCTCAACGTTATTCTTGAGGGCATAACCAAGTCGCATCCTGAAGTTATAGGAATGTGGTGTATATGGGAGCCGAATATTCTGGAAGGCAACGATCAAGCATACATCGGAACCAGAGGAACTGATTCCAACGGACGCTTTACCCCCTACTATTACTGGGACAGGGGGACTCTTAAGCTGGATGCGCTGGTAGATGTTGATGTTTCCGGAGTCAGCGATTTTTATGTTGTACCCAAGAAAAACAACATTACGACGATAATGGATCCCTTTATTTTTGAGATAGAGGGAAAACCGGTGTTAATGACATCTGTCGCCTCTCCCATACGCAATAACGGAAGGCTTGTAGGAGTAGCGGGCATTGATATTTCTTTGGATGAAATTCAGAGAATATCCCAGCTCTCAAAGCCGTATCCCGATTCGGTTACCGCTGTATTCGCCAATGACGGAACTGTCGCCGGGCACTTCGACGAAAGCCGTGTCGGGAAAAACGGACGCGATACCGAAGCGGATATGAACGGACCGTATCTTAACGATTTTATGAAAAGTATTAAAGACGGAGAACTCTTCCATTTTGAAAGGTACATTCCGGCAATGAGGACGAGCGTGTCAATCCAGCTTGCTCCCATTAAAGTCGCGTCTTCAACAACGCCATGGAGCTTCGCGGTTGGAAATATACAATCGACAGTTATGATGCCGGTTAACGATATGATAAAAATATCCCTCATAATTTTCCTCATAACGATTGCGCTGGTAACTCTGGCGGCAATAATTCTGTCCCGATCAATCACCAAACCCATTATCAATATTACCGGCGACCTTAAGGAGATTGCCGGAGGCGAAGGCGATCTTACAAGGCGGGTAACCACCCGCTCAAAAGACGAAGTAGGCGACCTTGCCCGTTACTTCAATGAAACAGTGGAAAAAATCAAGAATCTGGTTATCAATATCAGAAAAGAAGCGGCTGTGTTATCTGACATCGGAACCAATCTGGCGACTAACATGAACGAAACCGCCGCGGGCGTAAACGAGATAAACTCAAATATACAGAGCATAAAAACGCGAATTATCAACCAGAGCGCCAGCGTCAGCGAAACCCACGCGACAATGGAACAGCTCACTGTAAATATCAAAAAACTGGACGCGCATGTTGAAAATCAAAACTCCCATGTATCTCAGGCGTCCGCCGCCATTGAACAAATGGTAGCCAACATTGCGTCCGTTACGGATACGCTTGTCAAAAACGGAGCTAATGTAAAATCATTGCAGGAAGCTTCTGAGGTCGGACGCACCGGATTGCAGGACGTGGCGACGGACATTCAGGAAATCGCCCGCGAATCAGAGGGGCTTCTGGAAATTAACGCGGTAATGGAAAATATAGCGAGCCAGACCAACCTATTGAGCATGAATGCCGCGATAGAGGCGGCGCACGCCGGAGATACTGGCAAAGGCTTCGCCGTAGTCGCCGCAGAAATCCGCAAGCTGGCGGAAAGTTCCAGCGCGCAGTCAAAGACCATCAGCGACGTACTCAAAAAAATAAAGAATTCAATCGACAAGATCACCCGCTCCACCGAAAATGTGCTTAACAAGTTCGAAGCCATCGACACAAACGTCAAAACCGTGGCGGAACAGGAAGAGAGTATCCGCAACTCTATGGAAGAACAGGGAGCCGGAAGCAGGCAGATACTGGACAGCGTCGGCGAAGTAAACGAAATAACGCGCAAGGTAACGAGCGGTTCTAATGAAATGCTTGAGGGAGCGAAGGAAGTAATTGCGGAAAGCCAGCATCTTGAAAAAGCCACGCAGGAGATTACTTACGGCATGGATGAAATGGCAACCGGAGCGGATCATATAAACCTTGCCGTGCATCATGTTAACGATATTTCAATTAAGAACCGCGAAGGCATTGACATTTTGATCAAAGAAGTTTCAAGGTTTAAGGTTGAGTAACATATTTTAGACTAAATCTATTCCGCAAAACCTATCTCTTTCGCGTTGTCAAGAAGAGCGGCTATTTTTCCGCTGGCGACGTTCACCTCGACTGCCTGATTTGCTACCTTCTGGGAAATGTTTTCCAGCGTAACCGCCACTTTTTGAATAGCGCCGCTCTGCTGGTGGATGTTGTCGGTTCCTTCCTTCACCTTTCCGGTAATCTCCTGCAAAGCCCTAAGCGCGGTCAAAATCTGGCTGCCGCCTGTCGATTGTTCCTCGACGGCGTTGTTCATTACGCCGAAGGATTCATCGAGCGCCTTTATTTCCGTGAACATCATTTCCATTGATTTTACCGTGTCGGTGGAAACGGCGGTTATCTGCACTATGCGCTTTTCCATCTTGTTTATTTCCGACGAAATTGAATCCGATTCCTTAGAAGACATTTCGGCAAGTTTGCGAATCTCAGAGGCGACTACCGCAAACCCTTTGCCAGATTCTCCAGCGTGGGCGGCTTCAATGGCGGCGTTCATGGCGAGGAGGTTCGTCTTTGCCGCGATTTCCGCGATTGTCTTGTTGGCGTTTTGCAGCATCTCGGACTGCTTGCGTATACCGTTTATCTCATCCACAAGATTTTGCAGTTTTGTCTGCCCCTCGCTGGAAGAATCGCTTATCGTATCGGAGGTTTTGCCAGCGTTATTCGCAACTTGCCGAATGGAGTCAATGTGGGCTACCATCTGCTCGATTGCCGCCGACGACTGGGTGATGTGCGCCGCCTGATCGTACACCGCCTCGTTCAGCGAATTAATTGAGCCGACAATCTTGTCGATTGCGCCGGATGTTTCCGTAACTGAGTGAGTCTGCGATTCGGTGTCGAGTTTCATTTTTTCCATGTTGCCGGTTATTACTTCAAGCGCGTCTGTGGATTCCGCTATAACCGCTTTAAGCTGTTTACCGTCGGCGATCATTTTAAGAAGATGCTCGTTTAGTTTTTCAATCGCTTCTTTAAGACTGTCCCTGATTTTAACCAGCGCCGTCTGCATACTGCCGATTTCGTCTTTTCTGAATTTACTGATAGTTCCGCTAAAATCCATATTGGCGATTAAACCTGACATCGCTTCAAGTTCCTTTATGGGTCTAATCAGGGACGTTGACAGAAGGAACGCAAGAACTGCGGCGGCTATAATGGAAATTATTAACGACAATTGAGCGCGTAACTCATAACCTTTTACTTTGGAAATATCATAATCCGCACCCAATATAGCTTTTACTTCTCCGTTTTGCATAACGGGAACAAACGCCGATATAAACGTACCGTATTTATCGGTATATGGTGTCTTTGTTATTTGCGCGGTTTTGGCGGTATAGGCATCTGTCAGCGCCTGCGGTATATCATCTTGATCCCACTTTACGAACACGTCTTCAAGCGGCATATCCTTAGTGTACTCGGAAGAAAAAACAAACTCGTATCCTTCCCCAATTCGCTGTATCAAATAAATAAACC
>JAISSH010000059.1 GCA_031273265.1 Treponema sp. | reverse complement strand
CGGACAGGTGGTTATGGCGGAGGTGTTACACCCGTTCCCTTTCCGAACACGGAAGTTAAGCCCTCCTGCGCCGATGATACTTCGCCTCTAAGGCGCGGGAAAGTAGGTGACCGCCTGTCTGACTACTCAATTTTTTTCGCTTTTTACTATCTTTTAAATAAAAAAAAGTACATTTCCTTGCAAAAGCTATTTTTTTTTCTTAGAATTATAGCATGGGAGGATTCCGTTTTTAGGAAAGGAGTAAGAATGAAACGGGTCTTTTTGACTTTGCTAGGTGTATCTTTTTTTATAACTCCGATTATGTCCCAGGCAAGGCTTGGCGATTTTACCATGCGCGGGGCTGCAAGTCAGGAAATGAAGAATGAGGGGCTTGTCGCGGCTCATGCGAGTTTTCCCCTTACCTCGAAGATTAAAGTAACGAATCCAAGCAACGGCAGGGAAGTTGAAGTTGTCGTGGTTGAACGGATCAATCCGTCCGTAAATCGTGTTGTCGATCTTTCCGCTGACGCTATGCAGGCGCTGGGTATGAGAGCGGGTGAGCAAGTCGTAATTACCGTCGCCGCTCCGTCGCGTCCAGTGCCTGTTATGTCAACGCAGGAAGAACCGACGATTGTAGATCTTCAGGAGCATGTACCGGCGCACGAGACGGTTGTTGTTCAAGGTGAGCCAATAACGGTGAAAGAACAAGCGTCGCCGACGATGAATGAAAGGACAAGGAATGAGCAGGTAACGGTAATTGAACAGTCGCCGGGTGGACGGGAAATAAGAAATGAGCCGGTTTCTGTAAGGGTTGATCCGATAACGGATAAAGCTTCTCAAAATCCTTTCAATATAACGGTAAATACATATGTAAATAAACCTGATGATAAATCGGCTGATAATTCCGCCGAACAGACGGAATTTTTGGCATGGGTGATGGCTATGGCTATGGACGCGAGAGAAGCGCGTGATGCCAAAGAAGTCCGCGAAAACCGGGAGATTCGCGAGTCCAGGGAAGCGAGAGAAGCTTTGGACGTACGTGAAAATCGTGAAGCCAGAGAAGCTAGGGAAGCAAGAGAAGCCACAGCTGTACGAGAAAGCCGCGAAGCCAGAGAAGCCGCGTCTGTACGCGAAAGCCGCGAGGCTAGGGAAGCCGCAAGAGAGAGAAGATTCCCCGCTTTCGCGCCTGTTCCGCCGGTTCAAAATCAAATTCCTTCCAAACAGGAGCCTTTAGTTGACGAAGTTAAGCAATCTTCTGCGCCTGAAAAACCGCCTCAGCCTGTAAACCAGCCTGCTTCGGTTCCACCGGCTGCTCCGCCTGCTCCTGTCGTTCCGCCTCCCCCGCCTCCGCCTGCCGCGAAAAACGAACCTGTGGAAAAGAGCGAACCAGTGGTGAAAAACGAGCCTGCGGAAAAGAGCGAACCGGCGGTTAAAAACGAGACGGCGGCTAATGGAAACGGCAGTCCAGCGGAAAAAACACAGGCGTCAGCGCCTCAGAATCAAGCTCCTGCCGCGCCCGCGATTACTGTTCGTAATGTCACAGAAGCGCCGTCGGTTTATCCGCCGCCGGTCAAGGCTGAAGATGTAAGGATAATTCCCGGTCTGCCGGACAAAAGTTCGGACAAGACTTACCGCCTGCAAATAGCGGCATATTCGGCTCAGGATGCGGCAACAAGAGCCGCGGCGGCTGTAAAAGCCGGGGGATTTGAGGTAGAATTGGAGTATAATGGCTCACATTACCGTGTGCTTGTTACCGGTATTGCCTCAAAGGATGTATATACGGCGTCAATTAAGCTGGGTTCGCTCGGATATGGACAAATTTGGGTTAGGGAGTAAATACGCACTTGATCAGATGTGTTATTTTTGATACAATTATAGGAAATAAAAGGGGGTGTTCCAGATGGCAGTCAGCAAGGAAACTAATACAACGGAATCGAAACAATTAGTAACTTTTCAGCTTGGTGAAGAGCTGTACGGCGTTAATATTATGGATGTCAAGGAGATTGTCCGCGTTCAGGCAATTCGGGCGATTCCCAATGCCCCTACGTATGTAGAAGGTATTTTCAATCTGAGAAGCGAAATAATTCCCATTATAAATTTGCACAAGAGGTTTCATCTTAGAAAGCTGGTATCGTCCGAAGAAGACGAATTGCTGTCCGGATTTGTCATTCTTGACATAGACGGAATGAAGCTGGGAATCATTATCGACCGGATTTCACGCGTAGTAACAATAGAAAAGGAAGACGTGCAGCCGCCGCCTCAGATGTTTTCGGGTATTGGCGCTGAATATATCCAGGGAGTTGTTCGTCAAGAAAGCGGCTACCTTATAATCCTTGATATAAGAGACCTTTTCAATCCAAAGGAACTGCAAAAAATCGCCGAACTTCGAAAGTAGGCATTTCAGGTAACGCATGAAAATTGAAGTTTATTCTCCCACTATCAGACGGAAGGAGATGGATGCCGTTTTAACCGCAATGGTGGAAGAAAAAATCGGTCCCGGAGATCGAAGCCGGCTGTTGATCCAGACAGCCAAAGAACAGCTCCGTTTTGATTACGCTCTTGCCCTGCGAAGCCCCGCTGTCGCCCTTCATCTCGCGCTGAAAGCCCTTGATGTCAAGCAGGGACAGGCGGTAATAATTTCCGCTCTTTCACCACGCTATTATTTTCAGGTTATTCAGGATTTGCAGCTAACGCCGCTGTTCTGCGACGTATCTTACGACTTTCCCTGCATGAGCCGGGAAACGATAGAGAACGCGGCTGCCAATAAACCCGCCGGTCTTGAGATTTGCGCGGTAGTCCTTCACCATACGCTCGGTTTTTCTCCCGATGCCGCCGCTATCGCGGAATTGGGTTTTCCCGTAATTGAAGATATTTCCCAAAGTTACGGCAGCCGCATTAAGCCTGAAAAAAAGCAGGAAGAAAACGGCGATGAAGATAACAGTTCCAAACAGAAAGAAGAAGAGCAGGCGAAGGCAAGCGGCGTTTTTTGCATTCTTGGTCTTGAAGAAAGAGATATGCTTACATCTGGCGGAGGAGCGCTCCTCTTTGCGATGAACAGGCGCGATGGTTTACAACTGCGAAATTTTTCCGCCATTCCAAACGAATACTGCCTACCCGATATAAACGCCGCGTTAGCTGTCGTGCAGTTCAAAGAATTGCACCGTAATCTTGAAAAAAGGCGGGAAATCGCCCGCGTCTATGCACAGGCAAGCCTGCGGACAAGGCACAAGCGTTTTATTCCCATTAATGAAGACGAGTATAACTATTATTCATTCTCGCTTGTTTTGGAAACGGGACTTAAAGACGTAATTGCCTACGCGAAGAAAAAAGAAATCGTTATTGAAAGCGCGTTTGAAAACAGTCTTGCCGGAGCGGGCTTAAGCGGAAAATGTCCTGTTAGCAATTCTCTGGCGCTGCGTACCGTTCTGTTTCCGATTTACCCAAGACTGCGTTCACAGGAGGCGGAACGTGTTTCCCGCCTTATTATGACTCTTCCATGAGGATGACGGCATGGTAAAAAAAGCGATACTGTTTGTCAATCATCACAAGAAAAACGCGCCTGACGCCGCCGTGAAAATACAGGCGGAGCTTGAAAAACGCGGAGTCCAAACCGTGGTTTTCTCATTTGAAGGAAAGCCGCAAAATCCTCCCGAAGGGAAGTGGGATGTCGCTTTCTCGCTTGGCGGAGACGGAACCGTTCTTTACACCGCCCGCTGTCTTGCGCCCGCCGGCGTGCCGATTCTGCCGGTTAACCTTGGGTCGTTGGGTTTTATAGCGGGAGTGAACATGGAAGACTGGCTCGATGTGTTTTTGCGATATGAAAAAGGCGAAATTTTGCCTTCACGCCGCTATATGTTCCAGATTTCTGTTGAACGCGGTCAAAAAATTATTATGACAAATACCTGCCTTAACGACGCTGTTATTTCCGCGACAGGGATTGCCAAACTTATCAAACTTGATGTGCGCATAGACTCAAACGCAGACGGCGCCGTTAGCGGCGTTTCAATTGGCTCTTATCGCTGTGACGGACTTATCATTGCCACTCCCACAGGTTCCACCGCTTACTCTATGGCGGCGGGCGGTCCGATTCTCGACCCCGAAATGGAAGCGGTAATACTCAACCCAATCTGTCCCTTTGCCCTGTCGAATAGACCCTTTGTGCTTCCTTCGCGCCAGTCGCTTGTTATTACAGTGGCGCAGGAACAGCGTTCAGGAGTTCTTTTAACGGTTGACGGACAGGATACGTTCAACCTTGAAAGCACCGATAAGGTTTATATCAGGGAAGCGCCCTGGCAGACACAGTTGATATTCGCCGACAGGCACGCATATTATTCCGCGCTTGAAAGCAAACTTTTCTGGTCGGGAGACTCCCATGCTTGAAGAGCTGTCGATCAGAAATTACGCGCTCATTGATTCAATTACTCTTTCTTTCCGCTCAGGGTTTAATGTTTTAACAGGCGAAACAGGAGCGGGTAAATCAATTATCGTGGGCTCTTTGAGTTTTTTAATGGGCGGCAAGGCGGAGGCGGACGTTATCCGTTCAGGATGCGAAGAGGCGAGTATTTCCGCCGTAATTTCTATAAAAAAAGAAAACAGCGAAGCGACGGATTGGCTTAAAAACCGCGACATTGAATGTGAGGAAGATACCGTTATTGTGCGCAGAAATATCAAAACATCTGGGCGCGGTTCAATCTTTATACAAAATGTTCCCGCGACAAGGCAGGACTTGGCGGAATTTATGGGACTGTTATTCGATCTTCACGGACAGCACAACCACGAATCGCTTCTTCGCAAAGACAACCACCGCCGCTATCTGGATCGTTTTGCCGGAATAGAAGACGAGGTTCACTCTTTTTACGTGATATTTTTGGAACTTACGGACAAGCGCAAAACTCTGGAAGCGTCCTTAAAAAGCGACCGTGAAAGGGAAGAAAGGCTTGAACTGTTAAATTACGCGGTTGATGAAATTGCCAAAGCGGGAATACACGCTGGGGAAATTCGCGAACTTGAAAACGAGGCGCAAAAACTTTCCGATTTTGAAAAACTCGCCGGTTTTGTTCATACTGCCGCCGGGTCTTTTTTTGACGGCGAACAATCGGCGCTAAGCCTTACCCGCCGCGCGAAGAACGCGCTTGACAGCGCCGGCGCGGTGGATTCTTCTCTTGGCGAAATCAACAGGCGGTTTGAAAACCTTTACTACGAAGCCGAAGATCTCGCGGGCGAATTCCGCGCATACAGGGACAATTTGACCTTTGACCCGAAGCGGCTGGAAGAAGTTGACGAACGGCTGGCTCTGCTGTACAAGCTGAAAAAAAAGTACGCTAAACGCGCGGATACGCAGGGGAATGATGAAGAGGCAATCCTTGCGTACAAGACGGAAGCGGAAGCGGAAATTGAAGCGCTTTCAAGCGCGGAAGAAAACAGGGAAAAATTGAAAGCGGAAATCGCCGTTATGGAAAAAGATATAGTCGCAAAGGCTCAAAGCCTTCGGCAAAAACGCACTGCCGCGGCTGGGAAACTGGGCTCTTTGATCACCGGAATTTTACGGAATCTTGGAATGCCGAACGCGCGTTTTCAGGCGGAAATTGTTCCCAAACAGCAGGACGGGCAGAATACCTTAGGTCCGTGGGGAGCGGAAGAAGTGGAATTTCTCATTTCCGCCAATACGGGCGAACCGTTGAAAGACCTTGCGAAAATTGCCTCCGGCGGCGAGCTTTCCAGAGTGATGCTGGCTATCAAGACCGCGCTCCTGTCTGAGGGCGGCGGGGAAGCGGCGGGGCTTGAAACCCTCATTTTTGACGAGATTGATACTGGTATCGGGGGGGAGGTTGCCCTGAAAGTGGGCGAATATCTGACCCAAATCGGTAAATTTATGCAAATTTTCTGCGTAACACATCTTGGGAGTATCGCGGTAAGAGCCGATAATCATTTTAAGGTGGAAAAAAAAACCGAAGGCGGCAGAACATACACCGGCATCGGACCCTTGAGCGCGGACGGCAGACGAAAGGAGATTGCGCGGATGTTAGCCGGGGACGCGGGAGGCGCCGCGCTTGCCCATGCGGATGAGCTGCTTTTAAAATACGGAAAACGGAGCGGTTAATGGCGAAAATTACCGATCAAAATCGAAGTCTTTACTATGAGAAAGTAAAAGCATATTCCTCGATAGTTAAGGCGTATTTGCAGACAGAAAAAGATATACTTGCGGAAATAAAGAAAAACAGCGCCGACGCGCCTCTTCGCAAGCTTACCCTTGTTGATGAAATGCTTAATCTAACCTCAAACTATATAGCCATAAACGGCGTTTCTCAGGCTATGTTAAAAACAAAAAACGAAGAAGCCCTGAACGACGGAAGAAAATCCATTTACAAAGCCGTTATTTATCTGGAAGAAATTGTCAGTAATTTTATCGACGCTCCTTTTTCGGATTATGAAGGCAAGCTGGCAGAGATAGAATCTTTTGATCCAAATCAGCGCTATCAATTGATAAGAAAGATGGGGCTTGCCATAGACTTTTTGGAGAACTCGTACGGCGATAATTCAAAATGGAGATGGACGTTTGTGGAGTTGGAAGGACGCTTTGCCACAGCAGCAAAAAATATTATGGATCTCCGCAATGCTGTTGCCAATAAAAGTCCGGAATCTCCATTTTACGATTCTACTGTCTATCATCTCAGATTGATAAAAACCCTTTTAACACAAGCCGCGAACCGGTATCGCGATAAATACGAACTTTCCACACAACAGGTGCTTGACTTTAAGACGGGAATTCAGTTTCTGGGGGCGTTAAAGCGCATACACACTTTACTTGGCGAAAGCGAAGACGCCGAAACTATAAAGAAAAAATTGAACATCTGGACGACAAAACTGGACACCGACATAAAAAAGAGTGAAGAAGCCAAAAAGAGAGCGTAATTACGTCTGGACTATCGGGATTTTTAATACTAAAATATAAATAGGATGAAAAAGAAGTTTTTTTCATTTTTTTTAACTCTCGTTTTAGCGGCTTCCGCAGGCGCGCAGAGCGGGAATTCTTCAACGTCTGTTTCGCAGATAAAAGCCGAGTCCAGAAATAACCTTATAAGGCTTACATGGGTAGATTCTCCCGACGCGCAGGGACCTGTTTATATTTTCAGATCCGTCCGTCCGTTCGGCAATTCTGTTCCGCCCAATATACGTCCTGTAACTGTCAGGTACGGAGAGCAGTACTATATTGACGACTCTGACGATATGGAAACTATTTACTATTTTATCGCGGCAAGTGATGTGTCAGGACGGCGGTACGACGCGATTATTCCCCGTACAAACAGCACAAATGTAAACCGTTCCGGTTCTCCCTCAGAGCCGGAAATTGCCGCCGCGCCTGTCAGCGAAAGCATAATGGGTATTTCAAATTTAAGGGCGAGGCAGGACGGAGAAAGGGTGGTTATCACTTTTGATATTTCAGATCCCGGCAGAAATGCCGTGCTGTACCGGAGCAGACAGCCGATACGCCAGTCGCAGGACTTTATCAACGCCGTTATTGTTCAATCAGGCATAAGTTCTCCTTTTACTGATTTCCCGATTTCAGGAATTTCGTGGTACTACGCGCTTGTTTTTGAAGATGATGTTTCGGGCGGCAGTATGGGAATCCGTCCCGGAGTCAATACTACAATAACAGCCGTAACTATCTCCGGCGATGAATCAACGCAAAAGGAACTGCGTCCAACCCCTCTGCCGGCTTTATCACTGCGCTCCGCAATAACCGACGGCTATTTTTTATTGGATGTTACGGAAAAAACCCCGCTTGGAAAAGAAGCCGAACGATTACTCAGAAGCGCTTCAATGCCTTCGAAAGCCCCGTTGAAATTAAAAACCCCGCGTGTCTTCGCGGTTGATCTTAAAGCGCCCGCCAGCGGAGAAGAGTCCGCCCTGTTTGAAATTGTGAAGGAATATTTTGAAAAACAGGATTGGGAAAACGCCCGCGTCAGCCTACAGCGTTATCTGACACTGCCGAGATCCAAAGACGTAGAAGCGCGCGCCCGTTTTTACCTTGGCCAGACTCTTTACTATACCGGCAACTACAAAGGGGCGTTATTTGAATTTTTGTCGATAAAGTCTATTCATACCGTAGAAGCTAATATTTGGATCGACGCTGTTTTAACGGCGATGGTTTATTGACAGTTATTCAAGTCCCTCATTTCCACAATTCTGTCGCAGAGATACTCCGCGGCGTCCCTGTTATGCGAAATAAACAAAATATCCAAAGCGTGGTTTTCGTGCAGTTCACGGAACAGGTTGAGTATCTGCGCGCCGGCGGAGATGTCAAGAGAGCTGATTGCCTCGTCCGCGATTAAAAGGCGCGGCTGTAAAATGAGGGCGCGGGCGATGCAGATGCGCTGTTTCTGTCCGCCGGAAAGTTCATTCACGCGCCTCGTTTTATAGGACGGGTCAAGCCCGACACGCGCAAGCATTTCGTTAACCATTTGCCCGCGTTCCCGCCTCCCGCCGATTTTGTGAATGACAAGCGGCTCTTCAACCAGCCAGCCTATTTTTTTCGCCGGGTTTAATGACGCGCCCGGCTCCTGAAAGACCATTTGTATTTGATTGGAGTTTTTCCCCTGTTTTTGTCCGTTAAGTAAAATTTCTCCCTCGTAGTCAATAAGTCCCAAAATACAATGGGCAAGGGTGGTTTTGCCGCATCCTGATTTTCCCGTCAGCCCGAAAATTTCACCGGTTTGCATTTCAAGATTGATATGTTTTAGTACGGGCTTTTTCTCTACTTTTCCGAAAAGACCGAGCCTGCGGCTGGTATAAACATTTGAGACATCACGAATCGAAAGCAAGGCAGGTTCACTCACTTAAGTCTCCTGTTAGGGGAAAATGGCAATGAAAACGCCTGTCCTCTTTTTCTATGGCAGGCGGAAAAGTTTCTTTGCAGATACTTTGAGCCTTTTTACAGCGGGGGGCGAAAGGACAGCCGCTAAGACGGTTTTCTACTGACGGAACTTTTCCGGGAATATTTTCAAGTTTCGCGCCGCGTTTGTCCTTGCCGGGAATTGCGCCGGTAAGGGCGTGAGTGTAGGGGTGAAGGGGAGAGAAGAGGGCTTGCGACGGTCCTTCTTCAACGATTTTTCCCGCGTACATGATAAGAAAGCGGCTGCAAAACTTCCGTATTATCGAAAGATCGTGCGATATAATAAGGATCGACGTGTTAAATTCGCGGTTCATTTGCATAAGCAGAGAGAGGATACGCTCTTGACTTTCAATATCAAGGGAGCTGGAAGGCTCGTCAGCTAACAGAAGGCGCGGACGGCTGATTGCGGCGACGGCTGTCATTATGCGCTGGCACATTCCTCCCGAAAGCTGGTGCGGGTAGGCATCGAATATTTTTTCTGGCTCATCAAAGCCAAGAACCCTCAGCATTTCCAGCGTATGGGTTTTGTTCGCCTCTTTGTTTTTACCGCCAGAAAGTTCCAGAGCTTCCGTGATTTGTTTTCCGACTCTCATCAATGGATTGAGCGATTGCCTGACTTCCTGAAAAATCACGGATATTTCCCTTCCCCTGACGCGGCGCATTTCTTTCTCGCTAAGAGATGTCAATGTTTTGTTGTTGTAAATTATTTCTCCTGAGTGAATATTTACTCCGTGCGGCAGAAGGTTCACAATGGAAAGGGCGGTCATGCTCTTGCCGCAGCCGGATTCTCCTGCAAGCCCGACAATTTCACCTTCGTTTATAGAAAAACTGATGCCGTCTACCGGTTTTAATAATTCTCCGCGCTTTTCTACGGCGACGGCAACATTATTAATTTTAAGTAAGGG
This sequence comes from Treponema sp., assembly GCA_031273265.1. Taxonomy (GTDB): domain Bacteria; phylum Spirochaetota; class Spirochaetia; order Treponematales; family Breznakiellaceae; genus WQXQ01. The sequence continues at coordinate 9,054 of JAISSH010000059.1, read as the reverse complement.
AGCCACTCTGTCCTCCAAAAACGCGGCGGATGCCTTCGCCTAACAGGTGAAAAGCGACGACTGTCAGCATGATGAACATTCCCGGCGCAAGGGCGCACCAGGGGGCGTTGAAAAACCACGATTGCGCTTCATTCAGCATACGTCCCCATGAGGGATTGGGCGGCTGAATGCCCATTCCGAGGTAACTCATTGCGGCTTCGGCGAGGATCGCGTTGGAAAGCCCCAACACCGAGGCGGAAAGAAGCGCCGGGGCGGTATTCGGCAGAATGTGAATAAATGTTATGCGAAAAAATCCGGCGCCAAGAATACGCTCCGCCTGTACAAATGATGAGTTTTTGTACTGCATAGCCCCTGTTCGCATAACGCGGGTATAACTCGGTATAAAAAGAATCAAAAGGGCGATGAAAAGCGTAAACTGGCTGTTGTCCATAACGGCAACCAGCATGAGGGCAAGGAGTATTCCCGGAAAGGAATTTATCGTGTCTATAATCCGCATGATTATATCCCCGGTGATTCCTCCAAGGTAGCCAGCCAAAAGCCCCAGCAGGCTTCCCGCCGCCGCCGCTCCCGTTACGGTGCATATTGCAAGAAGCAGGGAATTTCTTCCGCCCGCCATGATGCGCGAAAAAATGTCGCGTCCGAAACTATCCGTTCCCAAAATGTGCCCTGAGCCAGGCGGCAGAAGGCGGCGGCTGTGATCCATTTCGTTGTAATCATGCGGAACCCAAATAAAACTTAACAGCGACATGGCAGCTATAAAAAGCCCGATTGCCGCGCCTGCTTTCAATTCAAAGTTTAGTTTCATCGAATTTCCCTTGCCGGTCTTATTCTTGGATCGATGATCATAATGGCAATGTCCGCCAGCGTATTGGCGGCTACAACGATAAAGGCGATGTAAACAACAAGGGCTTGAATCAAAGGGTAGTCTCTGGAACTTATGCCCGCGATTAAAAGCCTTCCAATTCCCGGAATTGTAAAAACCTGTTCAATGATGATACTGCCAGAAAAAACTTCGGCGATGATCATGCCAAGAACGGTAATCGCGGGTAAGACCGCGTTTTTTAGCACATGACGGCGCATGATATAAAGCCAGTTCGCTCCCTTGCTCCTTGCCGTCCGCACATAATCGCTTCGCAGTTCCGCAAAGAGGGAGCCTCTTAAAAATTTAATCAGAACCGCGGCGTTTGGAATCGCTATCGCAAGAGCGGGGAAACAGAGACAGCCAACAAAGCCGAAAAAACTGTCTTTATAATCGATAAATTCACCCGGAATAAAAATTTTAAGGATAAAACCAAAGACCCAGATAAACAGCAGTCCCAGAAAAAAACCGGGAGAGCTTATGCCCGCCGCGGTGAAAAAATTTACAATTAAGTCAACAACGCTTCCTTCCCGCCTGACGGTTAATAGAGACGCCGGTACGGAAATCAGTAGAATGAAAAGCAGGGAGAGAAGGGCAAGAGTAAAACTGACTGGCAGCCGATTCGCAATCATCAAGGAAATCGCCTCTCCACGGAAGCGCAGGGAGTTTCCGGGATTGCCTGTTAAAAAACCGAACAACCAGTCAAAGTAGCGCATAACAATGTTTTTGTTAAGCCCCATTTCTTCGCGTAACGTAGCAAGTTGTTCATCTGAGGCTTCTATTCCGGCGGCAAGACTTGCCGGGTCTCCCCGGACAACGCTGAAAATGAGAAAGCATAGAATCGAAACGAGCAGCATTGTAATTACGGCAATAACGATTCTTCTGAGTACAAATTTCAATTCTTGTCTATCCCGTAAATTGAGGCGAAGTCGATGACATATAACGGATAGTTCAAGACTCCGCCGAAAGCACCGCCGCGGAATGCCCTGAAGTAGAGAATGTCCTGTATATACACGTTTGCCGCGTCCTGAGTAATAACGCGCTGGGCATCTTTGTAAAGCCGTATTCGTCTTGGCTCGTCAATTTCCGTAAGGATCGTGTTGTAAATTTTGTCGAATTCGGCGCTTTTGTAGTTAAAGAAATTTCCGCCTGCTTCGGATTGATAGCGGAAAAGAAAATTTCGCGGAGAGACAACCGAACTGTCAATGGAAATAATTGTCGCCATATATTTTCTGTCGCGGTAGACATCGGAAAGCCATGTCGGCCAGTCAACAAGCCTGATGCTTGCGTTAACGCCGATTTTTTCAAGCTGGCTGACTATTACCTGCGCCGTATCAACGTGCATGGTGTAGTTTGAAGGCACGGTAATTTCAAAGCTGAGTCTGTTTTCATCGTTAAAACCGGCTTCGGCAAGAAGTGCGCGCGCTGTTTCCGGTTCGTACGGGTATGATAATGAACTATCGTAATAAACCGATAATCCGGGAATTATGGGACTGCCCGAAGGATGTCCCACGCCGAAGAACGCGGCGTCTATTATTCCCTGAATGTCGATGCCGTAATTTAAAGCGCGGCGTACGCGGATATCGTCTAACGGAGCGGCGGCGTTATTAAGTGCGAAAAGCTGTACCGCCGCCGAATAATTGTTAAAGATGTCAAAGTGTCTGTGGTCAAGCTGCGCCACCATAGAACCAACCGCGTTTACGCCGTCTATACTGCCTCCGCGAAGCGCGGTCATAAGCGCGTCTGAATTCGCGAAAAAGACGATTGTTACTTTTTCCAGATGGGGGAGATCGACAGGCTGTGGAAGCGAACGCTGCCAGTAATCGTTAAACTTTTTTAATACAAGATTTTGTTGTATCGTGTAACTTTCGATGAAAAACGGACCGGTTCCGATGATGTTTTTTTCTCTATCGTGATTGTCAGCTTTGACGATTCCGATTGTAAGATACGGAAGGAATTCCGGGTCAGGAGATTTAAGAGCAACTCTTATTTTATTTTCACCGGTTATTGTGATTTCATCTAAATTATTCAAACCTTCAAAACCGGATGCGACTGCCGTGTCCAGACTGAACTTTACATCGGCTGGACTTACGATAGAACCGTCGTGAAAGCGCACTCCTTCCCTGAGAGTGAAAATATAAATGCGTCCGTTTCTTTCAATCGTCCAGGATTCGGCAAGACAGGGAACCAGCCTTCCCGCAGTATCGGGCTTTACCAGCCCCTCAAAAACATTAAAGAGAATGCTTCTTGAGTCTGCCGTCCCTTTGGAACTAAGCGGGTCAAGCGTCGCGGGTTCGGTGGGAAAACCGTAGCGAAGCTCCGTCGCGACGCCTGAGTTTTTGCGCGAGCAGGACGGAAAGGCGGCAATAACAACCGCGAAAAAGGCAAGTAACGCTATTTTATAATTTTTCCTTTTATCCATAATTTTCCTCTATGTTGTTAAAATTGACAAACCATTATACAAAGAAGTCGCGTCCTGCGCAAGAGCGAATCTTTTCGATATTCTCAATAGTTTTACGCCGTATTGTTTCATTGTCAATCCGGGGGATTTCTTTTTCAATAAGGGCGGACGCCTTTTCCCTGAACGAGTCGTCGCCGTAATCCATTGAATATTCGCAAAAGGTCATAAGCGCGTTGGGGAGGCAGACATTCCCGATTTGCCCGGATTTTGCCAGCGACATAAAACGGTCGCCTGTTCTGCCGCTGCGGTAACAGGCGGTGCAGAAACTTGGAATGTAACCGTCGTCCATCAGCTCCGTTATGATAGAAACCGCGTCTCTTTCGTCATTCACAAAAAACTGCGGATTTGTTTTTTCGTTTTGTCTGCGTTTCACATAACCGCCGACCTCGGTGCTGGAACCCGCGCTTATCTGCGAAATCCCAAGCCGTAAAAGTTTTTTTCGCATTTCGTGGCTTTCCCTTGTTGAAAGAATCATCCCGGTAAAAGGAACCGCGATACGGATGACAGCGACAATTTTCGCGAATGTTTCATCGTCTACCAAATTTGGAAAATCGCCGATGTTCATTCCCTCAGCCTGACAGAGCCGGGGAACGGAAATTGTGTGAAAGCCTGTGCCGTATTTTTCTTCAAGATGTTCGTTGTGAATTAAAAGTCCCATAACGTCAAAGTACGGATCGCCGAGACCGAAAAGAACGCCGCCGCCGACATCGTCAATGCCGGCGTCCTGTGCGCGATCAAATGCGTTAAGGTGAAAGATAAAATCTTTTTTAGGACCGGCAAGATGAACCTTGTCGTATGTCGGCTCGTGGTAAGTTTCCTGAAAGAGAATGTAAGTTCCAATCTGCGCGCTTTTCAGTTTACGGTAATTTTCTGTAGTGGTAGCCGCAATGTTCACATTGACGCGGCGAATCTCCCCATTTTCAAATTTCATGCCGTAAATGGTTTTTATGCACTCAACGATGTAGTCAATGGAACATTGGTCATGCTCTCCGGCTTCAAGCGCAAGCCGTTTGTGCCCCATCATTTCCAGCATTTTTACTTCTTCGCGCAATTCGTCCATTGTAAGTTTATGCCGGTTGAAATTATGCGTATTGTTGAAACTGCAATACGCGCATCTGTTTACGCAATAATCGCTGACGTACAAAGGCGCGAACATCACAATTCTGTTGCCGTAAATCCGCTTTTTGATATTTCCGGCTATTTCAAAAATACGCGCAAGGTGTTCGGGATTTTCGCTTTTCAAAAGCGCGGCAATTTCGCCGTGGCTGAGAGTTTCTCCCTTCTCCGCCTTGTCAAGCGACAGGCTGATACCGGCGTTATCCGCAAATTTGGCTTTTTCCAGCAGATCTTCAATATATTCGCGGTTGATGAAATTTTCGCTCATTGACCTTCCCTGTCAACATTAAGCATGGCAATGCTCCTTTCAAGTATTCCCTGAATGTGGGCGATGGTTATGCCGTAATTGGTAAACGGGATATTTTGTGACTCGGCGTGAAGGCGGCGGTACTGCATTTCGCGTTCATTCAACATGCACGCCCCGCAGTGAATAACAAGTTTGTAAGCTGAAAGGTCTTGCGGAAAATCGCCGCCGGAACAGAAACTGAAATCCGGTTCCTTCGCGCTGTGGTTTTTGATCCAACGCGGGAGTTTTACCGTGCCGATGTCGTCGCATTGCCTGTGGTGGGTGCATCCTTCGCAGATCAGAATTTTGTCGCCGTCCTGCAAAGTGTCGAGCGCAGAGGCTCCCCGAACCGACGTTTCCAAAAAGCCCTTGTAGCGGGCGAACAAAATTGAAAACGAAGTGAGCGGAATCTCCTTCGGCACAACGGCGGAAACAAGCTCAAACGCCTGACTGTCCGTGATGACAAGCGCCGGCTTTTTCCCAAGCTTCGCAAGCGTTTGTTCAAGTTCGCTTTCTCTCACCGAAGCCGCAATGCCGCCCGCTTCCAGAATGTCGCGTATTACCTGCTGTTGTGGGAGGATAAGCCGTCCCTTCGGCGCGGCTTTGTCGATGGGTATTACAAGAATAACCAAATCCAGCGGCTGGATAAGGTCGGCGACAAGACGCTTGTCCGGCTCCTGCGGCATAGCAAGGACGGCGAGCTTCTCCTTGAGCAAGTTGATGTTAAAGCCTGTTTTCGCGCTCACCGGCAGAATTTCACCGGAAGCCGCTTTCATCGAATCGGCGTTACAAAGATCGCTTTTATTCCGCACGACAATATATGGAATATTCCTCGTCGTGAAAGCGTTGATAAGCTCTTCCTCAGCGTCGGAAAGGGGAGTTTCGGGCGGAAGTTCGCCGTCAAGCGCCAACACCGCCGCGTCGGTCTTGTTCAACACCTTTTTTGCCCTGTTCACCCGCAGTTCGCCCAACTCTCCCTCGTCGTCAAAACCGGGAGTATCAATAATTACAACAGGTCCCAGGGGAAGCAGTTCCATTGCCTTATAAACCGGGTCTGTGGTAGTCCCCTTCACATTGCTTACAAGAGCCAAATTTTGCCCTGTAACGGCGTTCACCAGACTGGATTTTCCGGCATTCCGACGCCCAAAAAAGGCGATATGCACCCTATTAGCCGATGGCGTTTCATTCATTTTCATATATGAATTATACACAAATAATTTCCTCAATATAAGGGGATAATTTATGCCGATATATAAAATAACATGATTAATCTGTATTTTTTTCTTAAATTCAAGCCCCAATTAAGCCGAACGCGCCCGGATATTGTCAGACAAGTTGATGAATCGCTCATCCGCGCAATTACGGACGCGGGCGGGAAGATTACCGGAGAACGCTCTGTAATCTCGGCTATATTTTACGAAGACACAATCGGTTTTTGGCTTGATATGTACATCCTGATTGAAAACCTGAAAAAAGCCATTGATTCGTCAAATGATTTTTTTGGATTTTCGCTGGTGATAAGCAGCGACTTACAGGAGACGCCTGAACAGTTCTGCCGTTATCTGACAAGCACGGGCGGCGGCATTTTTATCGACGCGAAGGAGATAAAAAAATTTATTCCGTACGCGATTTTTGAAAAACCTTCGGAGTGGAACAAAGGCAGAAAAGTCAGGAAGAATGGTTCGAATAATTTTTACAGAATCAAGGAATTGAAAGTTTTTAAGCGACCTGAAAAAGACAATAAAGAAGTATTAAATGACGTTATAAGCGAGTTTGAAAAAAATAAAGAGAAAAATTTACTTGTATTGGGATCGGCGTTTTTGCCTATACACAGCGGGCTTCACAGCTACATTGAAAAAATGAACGGCGATTTTCCGCCGCTGACAATTTGTTTTGGAAGCATAGGGCTGGGCGCGTTTGTGGACGCTTGGTCGCCGGGAATTCGCTCCCTTTTGGGAGGGGAGCAGAGCGCGGCGGGCGCATCGGTTCCGCAGATAAATGAAGAAATAAGCAGGCTATGGGAACTGTTGTTCCGCGATCGTATCCGCGACGAAGTATCGGATTTTATTGTCCGCTGTGTAAAGCAGTTTTTGTCCCTGCTTTTTGAGTATTATTTCGCCGCGGCGAAGAAAAGAAAACGCGCTCCGGTTATAGTGATGGAGAACATTCATCTGGCGGGGAAAAAAGTAACGGATTTGTTATTTGATTCGTTAGACGAAATCAGCGATGAGAACAGGCAAAAACTGCTGATTCTTGGAACGGGAGACAATGAAATTCCGCCGGAGAAACTTCAGCAATGGGGAAGCGTTTTTGACAATGTAAAAAACATTGAGAATAAAGACAAGAAGCCGCAGTATTTTCCGAAACTTTCCGCCGAACTGTGGGAAATTATTTACGCCGTTTCGCTTTTTGGACGCTATTTTTCCCCAGAACTCTTTCAACGCCTTTTTGAAGAAGAGGAAAAAAACCCGGTGATGATCGCCAGGGCATTTTCCATTCTTCATATGTTAGGTGTAATTGATAACCCGCGCGAACCGCGCCTATTGAACAGATATTTTGAAGAACACGCGCGCAGGATACTGGCGGACAAGGTTGAGCGCGTAAAAGCTATGGTGCGCGGAAGGCTTTTAAGCTGGGCGGCAAAAAGGAACATTACCCCATGCTTCAGGCTTTTAACGATTATCAGCGGTCTTGACGGCGCGAAACAAATAGACGATCTGCTTCTGTTAAAATCCGTTTCTTCGGATATTACCAACGAAACAATCACCGGTTTGGAACTGGCGATGAAAAACGGACAGCTTGAAGAACTGATTTCGGATAAAAGAGCGGACGCGATACGGTACATTTATAAAACGTCAAAAGCTCTGCACACCGGAAATGAAAAGGAAATTAACGAAGCGTTTCTGGAAACGCCGGTTGAATGTGAGGATTCTCCGGTGTTAAAATCGCAGATGATTGTGAACAACTGCGGGTTTTATCTGGGGCGTCATGACAGCGTCGCGGCGAAAGAAAAATCAAAAGAGGCGATTCTGCTGGGGCAGAATAAAAACCAATTCTGTCTTCCGCAGGCGTATCGTTTGTTTTCGCTTGTGTGCCTTACACAGCAGCAGGCGAGCGAGACGATTGAATACCTTGGATTCGCGCTTGCAAACGCGGAAAGAACGGGAAATTACCATGAGATGGGAATCACCGCGTACTACGCGGCGACAGCCCAGTTTTTATACGGCGATATTTACAACGCGCAGAAACTTGCAGCTAAATCAGTTGATCAGTCAATAGCCGCAGGACGCCCCGACTGGGCGGATCGCGCCCGCTTCCTTGAAGGGCGGCTGGCGTTTGAACTTGGTCATTACTGCGAAGCTTGTGATACTTTTGAAATGATTAGAAAAAAACCTTTTGGCAATATGACGGAAGAAAAAGACATTCTTTTGACGGCATGGATCTATCGTTCAAAAATATATTTTTTGGACACGGCGACAATCAAACCTTCTCCCGCAAATCACGACGCCGATTTATTTGAGATTGAAGCGGCGTATCTAGCCGGTCATTATAAAAGAGCGGTTGAATTATCCGGCGTATTAACCAATCCATTTTCAAAAGAAAAATTTTTATACACGGAACAGCCAAACTGGAGCAGCGGCTTCGCGCAATGCGAACATCTGTTTTTTCCTCAGGGTGAAATTCAGGACAGAATGATATGCCTGTTTCACTCTCTTGCTCTCAGCCGTCTTTCAGCCGAAGAAAGCGAAGAAGCGTTAAAAGAAATACAGCGCATACTTCGATACGAACGCCTCTGTGAAATGGACCCATGGGACGCTTATTATTTTTACGCGAAATACCGCATCCTTGAACAGACAGACGCGAGTCTTGTAGACATGAGCACCGCCGTCAGCATGGCATTTAAACGCCTTCAACGCCGCGCCAGCCGCATCGAAGACATCGAAACCCGCCGTCAATACCTGAACGGCTCCCGCTGGAACCGCGAACTGAGCTTGGCTGCAAAAGAATTTAAACTGATTTAATAAACCGTTTTTTTATGACAAGCTGTTATCTCCGCCAAAAAGCCCTCTCGCAATGTTGACTTTTTTCTTTCTTTGTGATATTTATTTAAGCATGAGATGGAATACCGCAATTTTGGACAAAAAACGCCCCTATTCTAAAGAACCGGGTTCTCCGACACAAAAAATGCCAAAGGCATTTTTTGTGAGTGATCTCAGTCAACAGTCAACAGTCAACAGTCAACAGTCAACAGTCAACAGTCAACAGTCAACAGTCAACAGTCAACAGTCAACAGTCAACAGTCAACAGTCAACAGTCAACAGTCAACAGTCA
>JAISSH010000044.1 GCA_031273265.1 Treponema sp. | reverse complement strand
GCCGCGACCATCGTATCGGGCGCTATGGCGGAACGCACCAAATTCAGCGCCTACTGTCTGTACAGTATATTCATCAGCGCGATCATCTATCCGGTTGAGGCCGGCTGGGTATGGAACGGGCAGGGCTGGCTGGCAAGTATGGGTTTCATTGACTTCGCGGGTTCCGCGGCTATTCACATGGTCGGCGGCATTTCCGCCTTCATTGGCGCGGCGATGCTCGGCGCGCGTATCGGTAAATACACCGTTGATCAAAAGACCGGCAAGAAAGTAGCCCACGCTATTCCCGGCCACTCCATAACGCTCGGCGCCCTCGGTGTTTTCATCCTGTGGTTCGGCTGGTACGGTTTTAACGGCGCGGCCGCGGGAAACCTGGCGCAGCTTGGGTCAATATTCACGACCACAACGCTGGCCGCTACCGCCGGCGCGGTGGCAACCGTGTTTTTTACCTGGATCAAGAACGGAAAGCCGGACGTGTCCATGTCGCTTAACGGCGCGCTGGCAGGTCTGGTCGCCATTACGGCGCCCTGTTCCAATGTGGACGCGCTGGGAGCGCTCATCATCGGCCTGGTCGCCGGTATTCTGGTAGTCCTCTCGGTAGAATTCATTGACTTAAAACTCCATGTTGACGATCCGGTCGGCGCGGTGTCGGTACACGGCACCTGCGGCATTTGGGGCGCATTGGCGGTTGGTCTGTTCGCAACACCCATTGTCACGGCGGATGGAGAAGTTGTTTCGGAAGCGCCCGGACTGTTCTACGGCGGCGGCTTAACTCAATTGGGCATTCAGGCGATCGGCGTAGTGGCAATTGCCGCGTGGACTTTCGTTACGGTTGGTCTGTTATTCTTCATTATCAAGAAAGTTAACGGACTGCGCGCATCGAGGGAAGATGAGATCACCGGTCTGGATTCCACCGAGCATGGCACAAGCGGCTACGCGGACTTTATGCTCATGTCAAGCGGAGCGGAAATTTCCATACCGCAGGGCGGCGCGCCTGTACCGGCGAATGTCGCGGTTCCTGTTGTCAACAACTCAAAGCCCGGCGCGAAGATGACCAAGATCGTTATCATAACAAAACAGAACAGGCTCGACGCGTTGAAATCGGCTTTCGATCAAATCGGCATAACCGGCATGACCGTAACGCAGGTTTTGGGCTGCGGTATGCAAAGGGGCAGCAAGGAATTCTATCGCGGTATTCCGATCCAATCCACTCTTCTGCCGAAGATCAAGATCGAAGTTGTTATCTGCAAAGTTCCGTTGCAGCTCTTTGTTGACACTGTAAAGAAAGCCCTCTATACCGGAAATATCGGCGACGGCAAGATCTTCATCTATGATGTTGAAAATGTCATCAAGGTACGGACAGGAGAGCAAGGCTACGACGCGCTTCAAGACGAAGTGTAAAAGGTTAGTTTAGGTTTTTACCACGAACCGGACGAACCATCACGAACTTGTTATCCGATATTTTTCGGTTGTTCGTGTTGGTTCGTGTTGGTTTGTGGTATTTTTTTGTCATTAAGGAAATAAACCAAGTATGGAAGAAGTAGACAAAGAAGTCAGTACCGGTCTTTCAGGGCTGGATCAGGTTATTGATATGCTGTGGCTGGGCGATAATGTTGTCTGGCAGGTGCAGTCAATAGCGGATTATCTTCAGGTGGTGCGTCCGTATATTGAGCAATCGAAGAAGGACGGGCGCAGGCTTGTTTATTTTCGTTTTGGAAACCATGAGCCGTTAATGGCGGACGATGAACCGTCAATCGTTTACAAGATGGACGCTTCGGTTGGGTTTGAAAGTTTCGCGACAAAAATTCATGACATAATTGAAAAAGAGGGGCTCAAGGCTTTTTATGTTTTCGACTGCCTGAGCGACCTTTTGGAATTTTGGTACTCCGATTTAATGATCGGGAATTTTTTCCGCGTAACTTGTCCGTTCCTTTATGTGCTTGACACTGTCGCCTACTTCGCGCTGATTCGCGGCGTTCACACTCACAACACAATCGCCCGCATCCGCTCGACAACCCAGTTGTTACTCGATCTTTACAATGTTGACGAAAAACTCTACGTTCATCCGTTGAAAGTTTGGGAACGCTATTCGCCTACAATGTTCTTTCCGCATCTGATAGACGGAGAAAAAGCCGTCTCTATCACCTCAAGCGCGGATTCAGCCGCGCTCTTTGGCGGACAGGGACTCAGCAGGCAGGCGCGCGATTATTGGGAAGTTACCCTTGAACGCGCTTACGAGGCTCTGGACGCAGATAGTGAAACTCAATCTAAAATAAAAAAACTTTTAATTGGACTTATGATCGGCAGAGAACCGCGCATAGCGGAACTTGCCGACAAATATTTTACTTTGCGCGATATTTTGTACATCGCGTCACGCGAAATCGGGAGCGGCTTTATCGGCGGCAAAAGCGTCGGTATGCTTCTAGGAAGAAAAATCCTGGAAAAAAACGCATGGGATGTTTTGCAGAACTGCTGGGAGCCGCACGACTCATACTATCTGGGTTCGGACATTTTCTACACATACATCGTGCAAAACGGCTGGTGGGAACTGCGCTGTAAGCAAAAAACGCCGGAAGGTTACTTCTCTCTTGCGCCGGAATTGCGTGAAAAACTTTTAAGCGGAAAATTTCCCGAAATGATTCACGAACAATTTTTCCAAATGCTTGAATACTACGGACAGTCGCCGATTATTGTAAGATCAAGTTCGCTTTTGGAAGACAACTTCGGCAACGCCTTCGCCGGAAAATACGAGAGCGTCTTCTGCGCCAATCAGGGTTCTCCCGAAGAACGCTTCGAGGCGTTTGAACAGGCGGTGCGTACCGTTTACGCAAGCGCCATGAGCGATGACGCGCTGACTTACCGGCAGAGCCGCGGGCTTGCGAACAATGACGAACAAATGGCTATCCTTGTACAGCGCGTCTCCGGCGACCATTACGGTGAAATGTTTTTCCCGCACATCGCCGGGGTCGGACATTCGACCAATTTGTATGTGTGGAGCAAGGACATGGACCCGTCCGCCGGAATGTTGCGGCTTGTCTTTGGACTTGGAACCCGCGCCGTTGATCGCATTTCCGGCGATTACGCGAGAATTGTCCCGCTTGATCGCCCCGACAAAGGACCGCCGGTCTCTTACGGCGACGAGCGGAAATTTTCCCAGCACAAGGTTGATGTTCTTAATCTGCGTGAAAACCGCGAGGCGGAAGTTCCGGTGGACAATTTGTTGAATCAGGACTTAAAGACCGAAAAGTCGGCGTTCTTCAGCGTGGATTCCGCGATGTTGGCGCGTCTTCGGGAATTGGGACGCCCGACAAATCCAATGCCGCAAATTTTAGACTTTAAAAAATTGTTAGCTGAAACTGAATTCCCAAAACTGGCGAAAAAAATTCTTTCCACGCTGGAGACAGCCTACGATTACCCGGTGGACATCGAGTTTACCGCAAATTTCAACGCGGACGGAAATTTTAAAATCAACCTTCTGCAGTGCCGCCCCTTGCAGACAAAGGTAGTGGGAAAAGCCGTCAACATTCCGAAGCCGGGAAAAGAAAACATTTTCTTTTCTTCCACCGGAAATTTTATGGGCGGCAATGTGCGCCTGCCGCTGGACTATGTGATTTTAGTAAAAGCGCAGGAGTACCTCGCTCTTGCGGATCGGGACAAATACCAAGCCGCCCGGTTAATCGGAATGTTAAATCAAAAACTGAAAGGGAGCAGTGTGATGTTGATTGGACCGGGTCGGTGGGGAACGACAACGCCGTCTTTGGGAGTTCCGGTTCATTTCAGCGAGTTAAACAATATGACCGCGCTTTGTGAGGTGTCATACAATCAGGGCGGCTTAGTACCGGAGCTGTCTTTCGGAAGCCATTTTTTTCAGGACATAGTAGAATCGGGTATTTTTTACGCCGCGATTTTTGACGGCGAACAGGGCGTGGTATTCAACCCGAAACAGATTCTTGACCGCGCAAATTTGTTTGAAGAAGAGCTGCCAAATGAAAAAGAGTGGGCAAAGGTTATTCACCTTGCGCGCGCAAACGGACTGACACTTTACTCCGACATCACAAGCCAGGAAATTCTCTGCGGGGGATGAAGCATTATTTACTGATATTCTTTTCCGCAAGAGCCGCGGCTTTATCAAATTCACTGTGAAGCAGGTACTCTGCGATTTTATTTAATAGTTCTTTGTTTTTATTCGACCACGTTTTTTCTCTTAATTCATTCAAAAAAGTTTTAGCCGCTTTTTTATCAAAAGCCGCGCACGCATCTTTTATTTTTACAAGTTTTTCGCTTAATAAAACCAGGGCTTCTTCCGTATCTTCGCCGGCTTCGTTTTCTTCGTCCTTTGGTTTAATTTTTTCTATTGTTTTGCGTAATTTTTCCAAAAACTCCGGCGTCTCAAATTTCATTACGTTAAGGTCTTTTTCCCTTCCCGCCTGTTCCAGTCTTAACGCGACGGCAGAAAGTTCCGTCTCCCCGACGTTGGCAAGCGCGCTCTTCATGGCGTGAACATTAATCACATACAAATGAATATCTTCTTCTTCGCGGAAATTACTTTTCTGTATTGTTTCCAGAACCGTCGCGGCTTTTTCGGCGTCCCGCGCAAAAATTTCCGCTAACTGCGGATCAACATCTTTCTGAACAATACCGTTTGCCTGCTTCTTTTCCAGTTCGGCTCTTTCGCGCTGTGCGGCTTCTACCACTTCCACCGGCTGTTTGTCCCGAATCAGCTTGTTCAGCGAAACATTCAACTGGCGAATATCAATTGGTTTAGAGATAAAGCCGTCAAACCCGTTTTTTAAGAACACTTCGGCTTGTCCGGTGATGGCGTTAGCTGTCAATGCGACAATGGGACGCACATATCCCATCTTACGGAGCAGCTTCGTCGCTTCAATTCCGTCCAGTTTCGGCATCATGTGATCCATAAAAATAACGTCGTAAACGCCGCCGCTTTTTACCTTTTCAATCGCTTCAAATCCGCTTGTGGCAAGATCGATTTTTAAACCATAGGGAGCCATAAGTCCTTTGGCTACATATAAATTCGTTTCCACATCATCAACAATCAGAACACTGCCATAGGGCATATGTTCGTGCGTTATCTGCGCTTTTTTCAACTGTATAGCGTTGCCGATTTTATAATGACGCAAGGTTTCCGCCATTTCTTTGCCGATAACGCCCCGAATACCGATACCGTCATTTTTCTGCGGCAGGCGTACTGCAACCGTCGTGCCTTCGCCAACCGCGCTTTTTACGTTTATCTTTCCAAACATCAGATCAACCAGATTTCGCGTAATGGTCATGCCAAGACCGGCGCCTTCGGTAGTGCGGTTGGCTTCCAGATTGAAGCGCGTATATTCATCAAACAGCCGGCTTACCTGTCCGGGCGTCATGCCCTGTCCCGTATCTTTTACCTGGAAAATCAGCGTTACAAGAATGACGCCGCCGCGCCCCACACATTCAGCGTTAACTGACAATGTAACCGCGCCTTTGTCGGTATATTTGAAAGCATTGGAAAGCAGGTTATTCATAATTTGCTTAATGCGAAGCTCATCGCCGATCAATGTTGAAGGAATATTTTCGTCTATATCGATTATAAATTCGATTGGCTTGCTTTCGTATCGAATATAATTTAATTGAACGATGTCGTTAATCAAGCTTGCGACTTGATATTTGACAGGGACTAATTCCAGCTTGCCGGCTTCAATTTTTGAAAGATCAAGAATGTCGTTGACTATGTTCAGAAGCAAATTGCCCGAATTGTTTATTTTCATAAACGCTTCGCTTGTAGCCGGCGGATGCATTGCGTTTTGCATTTGAATTTCCGTCATACCCAAAATCGCGTTTAACGGCGTACGTATTTCATGACTCATTGTGGCAAGGAAGTTGCTCTTCTGCTGGGTTCGCAGATCGGATTTCTTTTTTGCCTGGGAAATTTGATACATCATAATACACAAAACCGCCGCCAATATTGATCCGAGTATTATTAGAAAAGCCGCCATATTGTTAACGCTTCTGTAATATTCATGTACAGGTATTACAATACCCAAAACCCAGTCGAATTCTACTTTCCTGAAATATACGATTGAATCTTCGTACATGTAATTTTTTATCTTGCGCTCATTGATATTCTGTCCCATTTCCAGTTCCGCCGTGAGTTCGGCAAGACCGCTGTTTATGGAATTGAATTTTCTTCCTATAAAATCCGATACGCGGTGTGCCATTATTTCCAGATTGCTGTTAAGCAGCAGCCCGTAACTGCTCTCCGTTAGGTTTGCGGTTATCGCGCGTTTAAATATTTTATCGAATTCAATATCAAGACAAAATACAGCCAGCGGATTGCCGTCATCGTCCTTTAATAATCGTGAGAAAGTGATAATTTGTTTTCCTGTGATACCCATATAAGGCGCGACAACCGCTATTTTACCGTCCATGAAAATTGCTCTGATATACCAGGGAGTTTCCATAGGGTTAAAATCTTTGGGCAGTTCAATCTCCCTGCCGGATATATAAATTCCGCCCAGACTGTAAAAATATCCGTGAGAATTTACAAACCCGGTCAAATGATCATTATCGTTCAGAATAAAATTTGTAATGGCTGTAATATACAAAGATAATGTTTCGGCAGTTTCATTTCTAATTAGCATACTGCGTATAGTTTCGGAGTACCCGCTGAAATATGTCCCTGGTTCTCTGAGTTCGGCTGTTATATCAGCTTCTGTAAAGGCAAGCGTCTGTTCCGCGTCATTTACCAGATGTTTGCGTTCAATGCCGCTGGCGAAGAAAAAACTGGAAATGCCCATTATCGCAAACGCGATTATAATAATCAACATTTGCCAAAAAACAGAATTTATTGTCCGGTTTTTATCAAAGATAGAACCCATTAACAATCTCCATCACTTTATAACAGCATTTATGCGTTCAAGTAATATCTTTGCTGAAAACGGCTTTGAAACAACGCCAACCGCGCCCAATTTTAAACAACGCTCCTCTATAGAGGCGTTTATAGTGCCAGTCAGAAAAATTACGGGGATAGACGCCCATGAAGCGCTGGCTTTTAACCGTTCCATCGCTTCAAACCCGTCCATTTCGGGCATTTCAATGTCCAATAAAATCAAATTCGGCGTTATTTTTTCCAAAAGCGCAAACATTTTTTCCGCAGACGGCAAAGTCATCACGTCAAAATGGTCTTCCAGGGCTTCTTCCGCCATCGCCAAGTTCGTATCGCTGTCATCTACAACAAAAATCGTACTCAAAACGCACCCCTAATCACTATTTTTTGCCCTATATTAAGGTTATTTCGACATATTTCATTTGTCAAGGAAAATATTACAAATGGATAATTACCAGCACCGTTATGACAAATGACTGATAAATGTCAGAAAAAACGCCTGCCTTTTGCCTGATGACAAAGGTTGACTACGGAGAACACGGAGTTTTACAAAATATGTTGTGCCTGACACCTGCGCTACAAGTGCTATTAAAAAATAAAAAGCTCTACTTGTAGCGTTGGTGCCTGGCACTCTACGATGTTAAGTCATTATTGTTTCGTATAAGTCCCATTAAGTAGTGTTAATACATTACTAGATTCAGAGAGTGTCAAGGTACTGCCGGAAACTTTATAGTTTGCGGTATAGGTAAAACCATAACCGGTAGAAGAAGTAAGGGTTATTACACCCTCGCTTGTTGACCAAGAAAGTGCTTCAGAATCATTAAATTTACCATCCTTTCCAAACTTGTAAGTGGTTTTGTAAGTGGTGTCTGAGTTTACCCATGTCCCTACAAGTTTAGAATCAAGACCGTCAGTTTCATCTTCAGTATTGCAGCTAAAAACTGACATTCCGAATACCAGCGTAATTACCAGTATTCCCAACCAGAAATTCTTTTTTGCCATTTTCTTCTCCTTTACATTGGCAACCAATGTATTCACAAAAAATTAGGTATGTTTTTCATACCTTTAACCACATAATATGGTGGTTATAATTAATAAATACCACATAGTTTAATATTTATCAACATTATAACCACCTTTTTTAAGTAGTATTTATTTATGGGATTTAGGGAAAATTTAAGAGAAGCTTTGGAATACAGCGGTCTGGAACAAAAAGAACTGGCTTATAAAGCAAATGTAAGACTGAGAAGCATCGAAAACTATCTACGGGAAAATGGCTCTGTCCCCATAGCGGATAAAGCGGTACAGATTGCTCAGGTTCTTGGGGTTACCGTTGAATATCTTGTAACAGGGAAAAATTCGCGGAAGGAAGATTATTCATTTATTGACCCTGAGATTAGGAATCTGGTACGAGTTATTAAAAAACTGCCAAAAAATAAACAGCCTATTGTAATAAAAAGCGCCCTGCACCTTGCCGAAATGCTCTAGAAGTTGACAAAATGTTAAAAAATGTCATAAAAACTCTTGTCTATAGACTGTTTTTCCGGGTATAATTCCGCAAGGAAAAAAAATAGGAGAGATACCGTGAATATCATTGTGCTTGTAAAACAGGTGCCTGACACCCAAAACATAACTGGAGAGGCAATGACGCCGGAGGGGACGGTCAACCGAGCCGCGCTTCCGGCTGTTTTTAACCCCGACGACCTGTACGCGCTGGAAGCCGCGCTTCAAATAAAGGACGCTAACCCGGGAACAAGGGTGAGCGTGGTAACAATGGGGCCTCCTGCCGCCGCAACCGTGCTGAAAGAGTGCCTTTTCCGGGGCGCAGATTTTACCGCCCTTGTTTCCGACCGGGGTTTTGCCGGAGCGGACACCCTTGCCACCTCTTACGCCCTCAAGTGCGC
>JAISSH010000116.1 GCA_031273265.1 Treponema sp. | reverse complement strand
TCAACTTCCGCCGCTTCGTACAGTTCAGGGTTGATTCCTGTAATTGCCGCCAGATAAATAATGGTTCCCCAGCCCATTTCTTTCCATACTCCAAAAAGTATGTATGTCGCTATCCATTTGGTCTTGTCCATCAGGAAATTAATGGGCGCAATTTTAAAATTTTCCACCAAAAACACATTGACAACGCCGGTACTGGGCGCGAGCAGCCTTGAGGCAATGCTTGAAACGATAATCCACGATAAAAAGTGGGGAAGGTATATGATCGTCTGAGTAACTTTTTTGTATTTTTTAAAAACAAGCTCGTTCAGTATAAGCGCCAGAATGATGGGAGCGGGGAAGCCAATCACTAAATCCAGAAAATTCAGCAAGAGGGTGTTTCTCATGGCGCTCCAGAAACTTGCTGTAGCGAAAGCCTTTTCGAACCAATATAGACCGACCCAGGATGACTCTCTCGACCAAACCCCCTTAAAAATGCTGTAATCCTTGAAAGCGATGACAATATTGCTCATGGGTACATAGCGGAAAATCAGGAAAAAGGCCATTGGAAGCGCGAGCATCAGGTAAAGTATCCATGAACGTTTAAAATAACTTGAATTTACCGATTTTTTTAAGGGAACTTCCGCTGTCATAATTAATAGTAAAGATAAGAAGCCGGTTTTGTCAAGATTTAATATAGAGCGGGAATTATTCCGCCGGATTTGATGATAGCGAAATGCTTGTTGATTATGTAGATTACGATAAATGAACCTTTATGTATTATAATAAGGTTGAGGAGTAAATAACATGAGAACATTAGCGGAACAGAGATATTCAAAACTCGGGCCGAAGGTAGTGAAGGCGTTAAAGGCGCGTTCCTTCGACGCTTATTATTTTGACGATGAAGCGGAAGCAGTTGAAAAACTCTTCTCCCTAATTCCAAAAGAGCACATCGTCTCTTGGGGCGGCTCCATGACACTCACCGATCTGGGTATCCAGGAACGTCTTGAAAAAGAGGGCTACAGCGTGCTTGACAGGGACAAGGCCTCGTCTCCAGAGGAACGCGGTGAAATCATGCGCCGCGCGTTTACCTGCGGTACCTTCCTCTCCGGCACAAACGCGATAAGCGAAGACGGCCAGCTTGTAAACATCGACGGAAACGGCAACCGCGTCGCCGCTATGATCTACGGCCCCAAACAGGTAATTGTCGTCGCCGGCATGAACAAAGTCGCCAAAACCTATGAAGACGCTCTTGTCCGCGCGAGAACCATTGCCGCCCCGCTGAACGCGCAGCGTTTCCCGAACCTGAAAACACCGTGCAACGAAAACGGAACCTGCGCCAACTGCCAAAGCGCCGACACCATCTGCTCATTTCTAGTTACGACCCGCTTTTCCAAAGGCGGCAGGATAAAGGTAATTTTGATAGGGAAGGATTTGGGGCTGTAGAAGCAGAAATGTATACCCGCCGATTTCATCGAGAAAAAGATTTTCCTAATCCGGATTAAAACCGATTTTCCTTTTTGGTTTTGGCGGTGTTTTAATGAGATTATTCAGCTTGGTAATTATTTCGTTAATTATAGCCGCATGATCCGCTAAATTGTGGTTTGTGTCGTCTATATGCAGCATCAGGACTTTTTCTAATTCGTCCAGTTTTTTACGAATGGGATTGGCTATGTAACGCTTCATTTCTATGAAAGCCTTGACTACCGCTATATTTATTTTGGTGGCGATTTTACTATTCAAAACAGAAGACAGCATTATAACGCCGTGCTCGGTAAAGGCAAGAGGCAGTTTACGCCGTCCTCCCCAACTTGAAGTCACAATTTGTGACTTCAAGTTTTTATCTTTATCCTTTGAAGTCGCAATTTGCGACCTCAATTTTTCATATTTATGCTTTGAGGTCACAATTTGTGACCTCAAGTTTTTATATTCATGCTTTGAAGTCGCAAATTGCGACATCAAGTTTTCATATTCGGCTTGGGTTAACCGGAACATGAATTCGGGCGGAAAGCGGCTTATATTACGTTTGACCGCCTGATTCAATACCTTGGTTTCTACTCGGTAAATTTTAGCCAAGTCAGCGTCCAGCATGACCTGATAACCCCGAATTTTGTAAATCATTGATTTTATGTTTTGAAGCTTGTTCATATTCATAGAAAACTCCTCTATACATCGCGTGAGCGATGAAGTTAATTGAAGTCTCCATATCACGGAGACAAAACTCCTTCGCCAGAAAAAAATATTTCTGACACCTATATATGGGTGCGTATATGTATGGCGCTTTACCGAAACGAGAAAAAAATGAAAAAAGGTGAATTTATTCGCTTATGCTATAAAACCCAATCCTCCGAAAACTATTATTTTGACTTAGGCTCGTAACATTTGATATTATCTTCAAGTGCTTCTTTTACCGTTTCAATTACGGTATCAGTAATAGTTTTCTTTATTTCAAGCATGCCTATATAATGGGGTGTAACATTGACATTTTCAGCCAGTTTCTCCTGAGTTAAACCGCGCTGTTATCCGCTTTTTTCTTTCTTCTCGTCATCGGCTGTCATGCTTTTTAATAAAAGGGCGTTGATTATTTCCTCTACTATTCGCTGTTCGCCGGACGGCAAGAGGCGGTATTTTGCCAGTAATTCGGCGTCCTCGGTTTGCAGTGATTGACCGGATATGGCGTATACGCTGCCGCTGCCGCTTGCAAGCCATTGGGGGTTTACGTTGAATTCACGGCAAATCGCGTCAAGGAAACGGACGCTGGGGTTTGTTTTTACGCCGGTTAATACCATCGAAACATAAGACTGGGTAAAATTTATCCGCCGGGCAAAATCCAACTGCTTTATGCTTAAGTCGGATATGAGAAACTCCAAACGCCCGGACAATGTATTTTTCATTACAACCTTACTCTATAACCTTACTTCAATATAAATCAGTTATTACGCGCCGTCAATGAGCGCATCGGACGGAACTGCCGCATATCGAAAAATAATTCTCTCGATTTTATTTTTATTCACTCGTCCTCTATTCCATTATTCCCTTTAATCTCAATTAAATACCTCATATAATCCGTGGGGCTTTTACCGCAAATTTGTTTGAACACTCTGGAAAAATAGAGAGGGTCGTCAATGCCGACAGCCTGCGCTATCTCTTTTATCGATCCGCTTCTTTTTTCCAAAAGGTTTCGCCCTTCCCTTACGCGGTATTCGGCAAGGTACTGCTTAGGCGAAATAAAGATGTGCTGTAAAAAAACACGGTACAGCCGACTGCGGCTTAAATTGACGTGCTCGGCAATATCCTTCACCGTAATCGGTTTGGCGTAATTATCGCTGATAAAATCAAGGGCTTTTTGAATATGAACCGCTCCCGTCCAGCCCGGCGGCATGGCGGTTTGATCCCAAGTAGCGGATTTAACCAGCATAGACATAAAAGCGTACAGTATCGCCGTGGATTGAGTAGTGCCGTAAATGTCCTGACCACGGAAAGTGTACAATCCCGCCATAAAACGGATAACATTGTCGGCTTCTTCTTCTTCCATGTGGCGCACCGGCGCTTTCGGGTCAAAACGGCTCGCATTCAGCAGGAGCAGAGCGTCCGCGCCGTTAAAACTCGCCGCTCTTAGCGTAAAGGGGTCTTCCTTATCCGCCCGGCACTCAATTTCCGTGTCGGGGTACAGAACAAAAAGATCATTTTCCGCGACAGGGTGTTCCGCGCCGCCTAAAATGTAGACGCCTTTGCCTTCCATAACAAAGTACAGGGCATAAGCGTCCGGTTTTTTCAGGGGAAGCGTATAACCGGGGGGACATTCAAACCCGGCGACTTCGTGAAGCGAAAGTGAAGCCAGCGGTCTGAAATCGTTTTTGTAATAATACTTGAAATTCGGCTCTTGTTTCATAAATAAATTAATACACTCAAAAATTCCAATTCGCAAGGCTTTTTTAGGGAAACGCAACATTTCTCCATATCTTGGCAACATTTTGTCATGGGAATAATGACCGCTGGGGGGTATTTTATAAGCAGATAAGGGGGTGTTTTGTAATATTTCAATATATATTATTATCTACAGGTGATATAATATATAACCAGATGAATTTAATCGCCGCTAAAACGGCGAAAGGGGTGCGATGAATGAAAGAAGTTGAAGCGTTAGAGAAGATAAAAGGCATGAGCATAGACGAAAAGATAGCCGCCCTTTCCCCCACGGACAAGGCGTATATTACCGGCTACATCGAAAGAGCCGTCATGGAAAACCGTAAACATGAACGGAGAGGAATGGAGAAAAAAAGCACGGAGAAGGAGGAGTGAAATTATGAGCGATACAATCAGCCAAGCGGAATTGAAAAAATTACTGAGGGAAAAGACAATCAAAAACCTTGATTTAACGCGCTTTGATTTTCTGCAGGACAACGTTGACTTTTCGGGGAAACATCTTGAAGGCGTTGATTTTTCCGACAACAAAACTCTTAAGGAGATCAAGTTTCAAAAATCAATTTTGATTGACTGCAAGTTTGAAAGGTCGTCGCTTGACACCTGCGATTTTACTCTGGCGGAAATAAAGGGCACAGGAGACGCAAAGTACGCTTCTTTTAAGGACTCGAAAATATACAAAACCAAGTTCCGAAACGCCAGAATAGAAACCTGCGACTTCCGTTATGTAGATGTGATAGACAGCACCTTGCAGGGCGCTTATTTCAAATACACCGATTTTTACAGGACGGCGTTCAAGGGAATAACCGTATTTCAGGACGCGAAAATAGAATCGTCCAGCCTGAACTATGTGTCGTTTGAAACATTTTGCATAACGCGGGACAACCTGCTTGTAAACAAGGCAAGGGCAGCGCTTGTTCAGGAGAACGAAGAAGTCTACAAAGATTTTCTGGCGAAGTGGATTAGGCTGGACAGTATAAAAAATGAAATGTCAATTATAGACGACGGACTTGCCTCCAAATTCAGGGAAGCGGAAAGGATTTACCGCCAGCTAAGCGCGTTATGGGAAGAAAAAGGTCATAACAGAGACGCTGAATGGGCTTATGTGCAGGGAAAGAGAATGGAGCGCAGCCGCCTGTGGTTTGAAAGTCCGGGCAATAAATTCAAAAACAGACTAAAGGCATTTTTCAATTTGCTTACAGACATTTTTTTGGGATACGGCGTCAGTCTGTTAAAAGTTTTTACAACTTATCTGCTCGTGATCGCCGTGTTCAGTTTGATTTACAAAAGTATGCTGGCGTTTGACATTGGAACCTGCGTAAAAATGAGCCTGAGTTTTGCCATAGGCGAAAGAAGTTTATCCTCTCCTGTGATAGAAACATTGTCTCTATTCCAAACAGGTTTGGGTATGCTGCTAACGGGCTTTATGGGATATGTAGTCGCGAACAAAGTGAGGAAATCTTAAAGGAGGATTTTATGAAAAAGTTTTTAATAAAAGCGGGATTTACCGTACCGGTGTTGCTGGCTGTTGTTTTTATTGCCGGGTGCGCTAAGTTCCAGGATCTTGGGGTATACGATTCCACAGTACCGCCTGAGCAGCTCTGTACATTGGAAATTGCCGGAGGCATCTATATACGCCAGTTTAACGGTGAAGAAGTCGGATACAAAAAATCATCATCTTTCGTTGCAAGGGGATGGGGTTTGAAGCGTGGATACAGTGTGGGGAGCAAGGGATACGCGACAATACAAATACCGGCAGGTACGCATAATTTTGTAACCTGTTTCTATATGTACATCTATGGATACTCTTATCAAGTTGAAGACGTCACTATCATCCACACTTTTGACGCGGGGCGTACTTACCGCCTGACCGCAATATTGCAAAAAGCAAATGGGGAAGAGCAGACAACATGGACGCCATCATCTGTTAGTGGAGCCAAGTCTGTAATATTTAAGATTATTGAGGAGGAGACAAAATGAAAATGAAGAAATTAGCGGCGCTTATCGCCGCACTCACAGTCGCGGCATGGATGCTGGTAGTATTCGCTTCTTGCGGCTCAAGCCCGGCTTCATCGGGAAGCGGCGCGAAACGGAAAACGTCAAACGATCTGTACAGCCAGTTGGACCCGGTCATTGAAAAAACTTTCGGTAATCTGAACACAAGGCTTAAGCCCGGTCTGCGTATTGCCCTTCTGCCGCCCGGCTCCACAGACGAGGGAGCGGGAAAGTATGTATTTGACGAGCTGTACAAAAGGTTTATCAATTCCGGCTGCGACATGGTAGACCGCGCGGACATTGACAAAGCGATAGCGGAAATTAATTTCAGCATGAGCGGACTTGTAGACGACAACACGGCGGCAAGTCTTGGAAAATTTCTTGGCGCGCAGGTGATTGCCTTCGGCGACTTGCCCGAACTCGGCTCTACCAGACAGCGGCTTGTGTACCGCGCGCTGGAAGTGGAGACCGGCAGAATGTTGGGCATTTCTTCGGAGCGGTTCTGATGAAAAAAATTGTTAGGGTGGTGATTGCCGTTGTGTTGTGCGCGGCGATAGTGACGGCTTGCGCGACAAGCGGCGGCGGTAAAAATACGGCTAAATCGCAGATTGTGCTGGTCAATGAAGCTGGGGATCGCAGCGTGACAATTAAGTACCGTTCCGGTAAAGAAACGAAAATAAATTTAAAAAAGGACGTACCGGTTTCTATTACCGTACCCAGCGG
>JAISSH010000057.1 GCA_031273265.1 Treponema sp. | reverse complement strand
ACAAGAAAGAGATGAGAAAAACTAATGTATAGTAGACATGATTATTTAGAGAATAGCTATAATATTCTGTTGCCTGTTGCCTGTTGCCTGTTGCCTGTTGCCTGTTGCCTGTTGCCTGTTGCCTGTTGCCTGTTGCCTGTTGCCTGTAAGATCAGTCACAAAAAATGCCGATGGCATTTTTTGTGTCGGAGTTTGAAAATCTAAAATGGCGGTTTTTTTGTCCATTAAAAACATTTTCCTGTTTTTTGGGTATTTTGTCAAGCGGTTTTTGTTTTTTTTTAGGTTTTTGGGTGTCAGTCACCTACGCTACGGGTAGTGTCGTGGTTTTTCAACAACACTATATGTGGCGGCGGTGACTGACACCTTACGCTTACGGGACTACAATTACCGAGGCGGCACTGCCGTCTTTTGCGTAGATACGGCGGGGGTTGTTTGGGTCTACATAACGGCGTCCGTTGTGGAAAAATACGTATTGGTGTGTGCCGGGAGGCAGGGGAATACTGGCGGTGTAAACCCCTTCCGGCTCTTCTTTTAGCTCATACATAAAGGGGTCCCAGCCGTTAAAATCGCCCGCTATAGTAACGGTTTCGCCCGGCGGTCCTTGGAACGAGAAGTTTAAGCCCTTTGGCAGTCCCTTCAACGGGTCGAAAATCGGCGCTCTGCGCGGAATGGGCAGAACCGACCAGACAAGACCGGAAGCCGGGTCTCTGCGGGTTCGGGGATTGATAGGATCGACAGTCCATAAGCCGTTTACGATGAGCCTGTATTCCAATTCATTGACATTTTCGGGAACCTTGTAAACATAGAATTGAAGACCCGAATCCTTGTAAGGATCGGGGAATTTCTGTCCCGGCGGAATGGGCGCGTCCAAAGGGTCTTGGGAGATTAAAAGCCGGCTAAACCAGTATATTGGCGAAAAATTCTCATTGGCGAAGGCAACGCCTACCCTTCGAAGGCTCGACGGAGCGGTAAAAATCACCGAATTTTCGTGAATTATCGGAAAGCCCGGTTCCGGGAGAGTTAGTAAACGGCTGATAAGATCATAAGATTCCCAATCATCCGCCGAAAGAGGGAAAACGGCGATTATGGCAAAAAGTACGATTAAAAATATCGTTTTCATACATTCTTTACAATTATCGGTCGATATATAAATATCTTAATATGCCGTCACTAAGCGCACTCGGCGAATTTAGAGACTCTTTCAATAACATCGCAAACGAGAAAGCCGATGTTGCTTCCCGCGATCTGCCCTTTGATAATCTTGATCTCCCCGATACTGAACCGCCTCCTTTCGACCCGCGCATTTCCGCCGCCGCCCCTGCCCCTTCCGACGACTCTACCGATGCGGCTTCCGGCGTGGATACAGGCGGTGTAGATTTCGACTTTAACGCGTTCCTGAATACCGTTCCCGGAGGAGACGTGCCGGAGCCTTCTGTCGATGACATTCTTGCCGATGTCAGCCAGCCTTCCGGCGACGTACCAACAGACGACATTTTCGCCGATGTCAGCCAGCCTTCCGGCGATGTACCAACAGACGACATTTTCGCCGACATTGGCGAGCCTTCCGGCGATATTCCAAAAGACGACATTTTAGCCGATACCGGACAGCCTTCCGGTGATGTTCCAACAGACGACATATTAGCCGATACCGGCGAACCTTCCGTCGATACCCAGACAGGCGATATTCCGTCATTTGATGACCTTATGAGCGGTATGACTCCAGACGAAGTTCCCTCTGAAAATGCGCCAGCAGAGGCGTCCGCAGAAGCGCCAGCAGAGGCGTCCGCAGAAACGCCTGTTGAAACAGAAGCCGATGACTTTTCAGTACCCAAAGGACTTTTGAACGGCTTGTCAGATGAAATTGAAGCGGCTCCTGCGGATTTTCAGGAAGAGCCTCCTGTTGAAACAGACGACAATGGTTCGGGAATAGAAAATTTTGATCCTCTTAACTTTGGCGGTTTGAGTCCGGCGGAGGATACTAATGGCGACGGCTTAGGCGGCGACTCAAGTGAAGCACTGCCCGATTTTAATTTAGATGAACCTGAAGATGATCAGGACGAACCTATCGACAATGCTCTTGATCTTGGCGGTGAAAAACGGGACGGCACTTTATCTGCCGGAACAGAAGACACGCCGATTCCTGATGACATATCAACTCCCGATTTGGAAAGTCCCATCGACAGCGGCGGTGAAAGCGCGGGTGATTCGGGCGTAGAAGATTTAGACTTTAGCGGCGCTGATTTAGGCGAAGCTCCCGGTTCCGGCGCAGACGCTCAGAACGGAACCCACACTATTGATGACGTTCTTCCCGACATTGATTTTTCTGGAGTGGGAACGGAACCGGAAGCGGATACAAGCGCCGCTCTTGACGATTCTTCGTTCCCCAGCGCGGATTCCTCCGATGCGGGTGCAATTCCCGGTCTTGACGACTTTGCGCTCCCCGGCGCCGATTCTTCCGCGCCGGATCAAACGCTCCCTGATTTTGGCGCGGACAATCTTGATGTAGATTCGTCACCTAATGCCGGCGCGGACGATTCCGGCGCTTTGCCGTCGTTTGACGATCTTGGCGGCGATTTTTCTTCTGATTCCATAGAACTGGAAACTGCCGGCGCCGATGCCGGAACCGGAACCGATTCCGGCGGTTCGGACGAAATAGATTTTGACGGCGATGATTTTCACATACCGGGTCTTGATGACATTTTTGATAAAGACAAAAAAGAAACCGCCGCACAACCGGTTAAGAAAAAAGGATTTTTCGGCAGAAGAAAAGAAGAAGTCGAAGAAGAGCCAGATTCTGATGAAGTGGAAGAAGTTCGGCTTTCTCAGGAAGAACTTGAAAAATTAATGGCAACTCTTTCCTCCTATCCGTTAAATCTGCGTATAGCGTGTGAAGAAATAATTGCCGAACAGGTGATTGCTCCTCAGCAGTTGTCAAAAATTATCCGGTATTTGATCAGAAACGCTCCCCCGAAAGACGCCGCGGAGCTTGCTGGAGAAATTCTCGGCAAAACGATTATTATTCCAAAAAGTTTTGAAAAAAGCACCGGCGCGGCGTGGGAAGCGGAAAAAGCCAGCTTTTCGTATATTTTTGTTCACAATTTCCTTCCGGTATTGCGGCTGTTCGCTTTCATTGCGGCAATGTTGTTCTCTATTGGTTACCTTGGATATAAATTTATTTACATACCGATAAAAGCCGAATCGCTTTACAAACGCGGATACGAACGAATCTTCGCCGGGGAGTACCAACGCGCCGAGGAACTGTTCCATCAAGCTTTTCAAGATCACCGCAAGAAAAAATGGTTTTACGCATACGCGCAAGGTTTCAGGGATCAGCGGCGTTATATGCTTGCCGAGGAAAAATACGACGAGCTTTTAAGATACTACCCCAGAGACAAGAGGGGCGTTTTGGAATACGCGAATCTGGAAACATATTATCTGTTAAATTACGACAAAGCGAACAGACTCCTTCAACAACAGCTTCTTGATTATGCACCTAACGATTACGACGGTCTTCTCGCCGCAGGCGACAATTTCATGGCGTGGGCGGATTCCGATCCTTCAAAATTTTATGACAAGTATGAAGACGCAAGGTTTTCATACGCTAGAATCATGGAAAAAAACGGATGGCAAGTCCCCATCGTAGAACGAATGTTGATGTATTTTATCCGCACGGACGACCTGAAAGAAGTTATTAACCTTAGAAGCTGGTTTGAATCCAGTAGAAGCCGAAAACTTTCTCCCGAAACTATCGCGGAACTTGGCGGCTATCTTTTGGACAAACAGCTTGCCGCCGCGTCAGGGGAAGTTAAGGGAGTGCCCAATCCCTATGTCGAAAGCATAGAGAGTGTACGCGCCATGCTATTGCAGGCTGTCATGGAAAAACCCGAACTGCCGGAGCCTCATTATCATCTTGCGCGGTACTATAAAAATCTCGGTAATATTTACGAAGAGCGGCTGACATTGGAAAACGCAATTCGCGCATTTGATCTGGCGCAAAGCGAATCGGTGCGCCGCCGCCTTTACCGCGTTGACACTCACTACCGTTATGCGAATATGCTTATCAACAACAAGGAATTCTTTCCCGCCGAAGAACAAATTGTTCGGGGCATAGAACTGTTCGAAGATTTCCTTTCAAGAAATTTGATTCCTCCGTCCGCACAGCTTGGTCAGCTCTACGCCGCAAAGGGTGATTTGGAATATTTTGTGAAAGCGGGAGATATGCGGGCTGCTCTGACAAATTACCGCCAAGCCGAAAGATACGGCTACACGCCGCCCGAAATTCAATACCGTATGGGCGCTGCTTATTACTATATTGAAGACTGGAGAAATGCCCTTGATTATCTTTTCAAGGCTTCCACAGATTTGCCGCTGAACAGGCGTCTGCTGTTCGCGCTTGGAAATACGGCGTATAAACGCGGCGACTACTATGCCGCGCAGGGTTACTATGACCGTCTTCTCAATATTATGGACGGTCAGCGTGTCCGCTTGCCGGTGCTTCTGCCAAACGAGGGAACCCAGTTCCTTGAATTGGGAGAACGCCTGATGATGGCGAACAACAACGCCGGTGTTGTCTATGAAGCGCTCGCGGAACAGACCGGAAACCGCCAGTACCGGACTCGTGCGCTGGGACTTTACGCCGAATCCGCCCGCGCGTGGGACGCCATCACACGTAACCCCGCAACGATGGCGCGAATGCGCCTTGTCGACTCTCCGGGCGCGCCGGGAGTCAACCTCGGTTTCCTTAACGCCAGCAACGCCATGCGCCCTGTTCCCGGTTTTAACCCGGAAATCTTCCTCCGCATAGACAAAGATGTGCTTGAACCGTCAAAATGGGAAGATTTAGCTCCCTACGGCGGACTGGTAAATTAGCCGTTTTTATCGAAGTTTAAAAAACCTTAAATTCCTGTTGACGACATGAAACAGTTGTGCTAGAATAAAGACTGCCAGTTTGGTAAAAACCAATCTCATACCTTTTGGATTAAGCTATGCAGTATTTTGACACTCACGCCCATTTGGGGCTTATAGTGGACGACCCAATAGAGCAACTCATTGTTATTCAGGAAGCGCGACAGGCTTCCGTTAACCGGATTGTCTCGATTTGCAACAGTCTTCACGATTTTGGTCAGGTTTATGAAAACCTGAAATCAGCGGCGCATGTGTACCATGCCGTAGGAGTAAGTCCTTCGGAAGTGCAAAACCCGGGCAAGGACTGGTTACAGCATATAGAACAGGCTGTTCAATACCCCCGCGTAGTCGCCATTGGTGAAATTGGTCTGGACTACTACCGTAAATTCGGGGACAAGAAATCCCAGATTGAACTTTTCATCACCCAGCTCGATCTGGCGAATAAACTCAATCTGCCGGTTATTATTCACAACCGCGACGCGGGTCACGATGTGCTGGATATTCTCCGCGACCGTCTGCCTTCAAAGGGCGGAGTGCTTCACTGTTATTCCGAAGACGCCGCGTACGCCGAAAAAGCTCTTGAGCTGAATCTGTATTTTTCTTTTGCGGGAAATCTCACTTACCGGAACGCGAAAAATCTGCATGAAACAGTCGGCGTTCTGCCTGTTGACCGTATACTTATTGAATCGGAAAGTCCCTTCATGGTTCCGGCGGAACATCGCGGCAAGAGAAATATGCCGAAGTTTCTGCCCATTACCGCCCGCTTCATGGCGGAAATGCTCGAAATGGAAGAAGAGGCTCTTGCCGCGCAGCTTTGGGAAAACGCCAATAAATTTTTCGGCTTGCCGAAAGAATAGGACTCGTGCGGTGCGCGGATGTCTCTTTATCGTTCTGTAAAAATCGGTTCTCTTGAACTTGACGGAAATCTCTTTCTCGCGCCTGTCGCGGGATACACCGACCGCGCTTTCCGTTCACTGTGCGCCGAAGAGGGCGCGTGTTTTTCATTTACAGAACTTGTCTCCGCCGAAGCGTTGTACCGCAGTTGCGGAAGATACGGCTTAGGCGAGACAACAGGCTCAACTGCCGCCGCCAACCTTGTACGGCGGGGAGAAAAAGAAAAACGTTACGCGATACAATTATTCGGCGCACAAAGCGAATCTGTCTACAGGGCGGCGGCGCTTCTTTCACCTTTGCGCCCCGACGCGCTGGATATTAACGCCGGCTGTCCTGTTCCCAAAGTTGTAAAAAACGGCGCGGGATCGGCTCTGATGAAAAATCCCGCCAATCTTGGCAAGGTAGTGGAAGCCGCCGTCCGCGCTTCCTGCGAAAGTTTAGGCTCTGTCCCCGTAACTGTCAAAATTCGTTCCGGCTGGGACAGCGTTTCGCTCAACTACGCGGAATGTGCCCGCGTCGCTGTCGAAGCCGGGGCGCAGATGGTGAGCCTTCACCCCCGCACGCGCGCGCAAAATTACGGCGGTAAAAGTGACTGGTCGCACATCGCGGATTTGGTTTCCCGCCTGAGCGTCCCCGTTACCGGTTCCGGCGATCTGTACACGCCGGAAGACGCGCTTCAAATGTTGAAAGAAACCGGATGCACTGCGGTTATGTTCGCAAGGGGCGCGATGGGCAACCCCTTCATTTTTTCCGCAGCGCGTTCCCTGTTGGAAACAGGCGCGTGGCAGTCAACTCCGTTTTCCGCGCGGATAGCCGTTGCCCTGCGCCACTTGGAAATGCTTTCCGCAGACATCGGCGAACGCGCCGCCTGTCTTGAAATGCGAAAACAGTTCTGCGCCTACACAAAGGGTTTCAGGGGCGGGGCGGCTCTGCGGGACAAGGCTGTTCACGCCGAAACAATCGCGGAATACCGGAAAATTGTTGAGGAAGCAGTTGGAAAATCCCCTGATTTGTGATAAGTTAATCATAGAGGTATTATTATGATTAATATTGTTTTACTTGTAGTGTTTGCCGTTGTCGGTATCGGTCTTGGCGTCGGTTACAATTTTCTGGTAATTAAAAAATATCCAGAGAACAGAAGAAAAGCTAACTATGTTTTGACGGTTTTCATTTTTTTTCTTGTAACAGTCGCGCTATTTTCATTATTCAGCGTTAGAGCTTTTGTCAGCGCTACCGTAACTGAAAAATCACAATTACTGGAACAGAATATCAAGGAAAAATATCCAAATCTCGGGCTGGTAAAAACCGGAATTGATCTGACAGGGATCGATAAAGATGCTTCCAAAGCGAACAGCATTGTCGCCGACATAAGAGCGGTTTTACCGTCCAACACAGAACTTGGAATTGGCAAAATGACTTACGATTTTACTTCAAATTTAGTTTTGAAGGAGATACATAAAAAACTAATGCTCTCCAATGTTTCGGGAAAATTGTCAAATTCATTCGCAGATGAAAACAATGTTATGTCAATTTCATCGCTCATAAACGGTTTGCAAAAAAAAGTAATGAGTGTCGTAAATATCGTTGTATTAGTATTTGTTTTAATTTTTGCTCTTATTTTTATTATTCATATAATTAAGTCGTTGATGATTGCCGCAAAGGAGAAAAAATCCGGTTAACATTGACACATCGGGTATTACTGAGTAATAGCCAAAAAAGTTTTAAAAACCCTGACATTTGATTGATAATGGTATATATTGAAAGGGAATACCATAAAAAGTTTTTATTTATTAAGGAGAAAGTTATGAATTTGATTAAAAAACTCAGTTTGACGGCGATTTTGGGGCTAATTTGCGTCCTTGCCGTCTTCGGGCAGACAAACGCGGCAAATCTGGACGCCGCAATTCAACAGGCGAGCAGTGATTTTTCATCAAAGAATATCCTGCCCAAAGCAGCCCTGGTTAATTTCAATTCCCCATCGAACGAGCTTACCGCCTATGTTCTCAGAGAAATGGCGCTGGTCGTGGAGAAGAGAGTCGCCACATTGATACCAAGGGCAAATGTTGACCGCGCTCTCACTTCTTCGAATCTTAGCGTGTCCGGTGATGTAACCGACGCGAATGCCAGGCAGATTGGCAGGAGTGTAGGAGCCGATGTTGTAGTAACCGGTTCGATTGTAAAAGTCGGCAATAATTACCGATTCAGAACAAGGGCGATTAATGTTTCTACCGGCGCGGTTCAATCAACCTCGGATTTCAATGTCAGGGACAGTCAGCAGATTGAAAAATTCCTTCCCGCTGCGGCAGTGGCTGCCGCACCAGCGCCCGCTCCGGCTCCCGCGCCTGCACCGGCTCCCGCTCCAGCGCCCGCACCTGCCCCTGCTCCCGTAGCGAGTCCCGCACCTGCGCCAGCCGCGGCGTCGGTTGCTTATAAAGTTGGAGACAAAGGTCCTGCCGGCGGATTCATTTTTTACGACAAGGGAAATAACAATGGCGGCTGGCGTTATCTGGAAGCGGCTCCAGTGGATTTTAGTAAAACAATGATTGCGTTATCGGAATCAATTGATGCAACAAATACAAAAGAGCGGGGTGTCGGAAATGGCAAGACAAACACGGACGCAATAATGAAAGAAGCGAAAAACAAGGGCGGCGGCTTCGGCTGGGCGGCTCAGGCTTGCGATGCTTATGAGGTTAACGGTTTTGACGATTGGTTTTTGCCGTCAAGAGACGAACTTCACTATATGTATGGAAATCTGCACGCGAAAAGTCTGGGCGATTTCAAAAATGAATGGTACTGGTCATCAACCGGCGATGGTTATATTTGGGCTGAAAATTTTGTCGATGGAAAACAGGATAATTTTTATATGAACAGGCAGTACCGTGTCCGTCCCGTCAGGCAGTTTTAGTGTAGCGTAAACAATGATTAAAAGACGGGCTTTGCGCCCGTCTTTTTTTATGCGGATTTTGCAGTTGACCCTCTCCCTTTCAATCTTTATTCTTAAACAATGAATATAATCAGACGTCCTTTTAAGTACAGCAACATCGGCATTGTGTATTGGCTTATCGGGATAAATGTTGTCATCTTCGCGGCAATGCAGCTTTTTGGACAGAGATTTAGTTATAACATGACAATCAGAATGTCGATGATACCGGCTGCGGTTGTTGAATATAAATGGGTCTGGACTTTTGTTACCTATATGTTCATGCACGGCGGCTTTTCGCACATTCTTTTCAATATGTTGGGTCTTTTCATTTTTGGAATTCATGTTGAAAAGCAGATGGGCAGCCGGGAGTTTCTGCTTTACTACCTTGTTACGGGAACATTTGCGGGGATTTTTTCCTTTGTTGTGTATTACTTTACGCGTAACTATATGGTTGCCCTTATGGGCGCGTCCGGCGCGCTCTTTGCGGTTGAGTTGGCATACGCGGTGTTTTTCCCCGATGCGATAATTTATATTTGGGGCATTCTTCCCTTGCGCGCCCCTGTGATGGTGCTGGGTTATACGGCATTGGAACTTTTTTTCTCTGTCAGCGGACGGCAGAGCAATGTAGCGCATTTTACCCACCTTGCGGGTTTTGCCTTTGGCTGGATTTATTTCCTTGTCCGCTTCGGAGTAAATCCCTGGCGGCGGCTTTTTGGGCGCAATTAACGGAGCGTTATTAAAATGAAAAAAGTTGGCATAATTTTCGGCGGCAAGTCGGCGGAGCATGAAATTTCACTGTTATCTGCAAAAAATGTCTATGAAGCGATAGACAGGATGCAGTTTGAACCTGTACTCATCGGAATTGATAAATCCGGGCGCTGGATTTTAAATGACGCGTCACGCTTCCTGCTTAACGCTGATAATCCCGCGCAAATAAGCCTGAACACGTCCGGCACGCCGGTTGCTCTACAGCCGGAAAACAACGGCTTGTTTGCCGTAAATTCCGCGCAAAATATACCTCTCGACGTAGTTTTCCCGATTCTGCACGGTCCGTTTGGCGAGGACGGCACAATTCAAGGTTTTTTAAAGTTAGCTGACATTCCTTATGTAGGACCCGGCGTGCTTGGCTCTGCCGTTGGAATGGACAAGGACGCGATGAAGCGGCTTCTGCGGGACGCCGGAATTCCCATCGGGAAATTCATCGCGGTAAAAAGCCATGAAAAAAAGCCGTCTTTTTCCGAAGTTGAAAAAGTTCTTGGCAGTCCCTTTTTCATCAAACCCGCGAATATGGGTTCTTCTGTTGGTATAAGCAAAGTCCGCAATGAGAGCGAGTATGCAGGTGCGGTAAAAGATGCGTTTCAATACGACACAAAAATCATAATAGAAGAATTTATTTCCGGCAGGGAAATTGAATGTGCCGTGCTGGGGAATGAGGAGCCCGCCGCGTCCGTCCCCGGCGAAATTATCACCAATCATGAATTTTATTCCTACGAGGCAAAGTATCTGGACGAAAACGGCGCGGCGCTTGAAATACCCGCGAAACTGGACGAAAAGACAAAACAGCGCGTTCAGGAACTTGCGGTAAAAGTTTTTCAAACTCTCTGCTGTGAAGGGCTTTCGCGGGTGGATTTCTTTTTGAAAGAAAACGGCGAAATTATCGTCAACGAGATAAACACCATGCCCGGTTTTACCAGATTCAGCATGTTTCCTAAAATGTGGGAAGCAAGCGGCGTTTCATATACCGAACTCATTACCCGCCTGATCGAATTGGCGATAAGCCGTTTTGAAAAAGAGCGGAGGCTCAAAACGAGTTCGTGAATAGTAAAATAAAATTTTTCTTCGCAGTCTTTTTTTCATTTTTCGCGGTAATTTTTTTGTTCATTGCGTGTAACAGACAACAGCCGCGCGGTATGACAATCAAAGAGGGCGTTCTTTCCGTAGGCGTTGAAATCGGCTATCCGCCGATGGAGTATTATGAAACTGACGGCGTAACGCCCGCCGGATTTGACATTGAGCTGACAAAAGCTCTGGCGGAAAAATTGGGTCTTCAGGTGAAGTATGTAGATACCGCATGGGAAGGTATTTTAGCGGGATTGAATTCCGGCAAATATGACATTGCCGTTAATGTTACAATTTTGCCTGAGCGCGAAAAGAGATTCAATTTCACACAACCTTATATCGGCAGTTCCATGACCATTGTAACCTTAAAAAATTCGCCGTTAAAAATTGAACAGCCGGAAAACATCGCCGGGTATCGCGTTTCATATCAAGGCGGCACTACGGCGCAATACTTCACCGAAAAACTGAGTGAACAAGGAGTAAAATTTTCTCCTTTCTCTTATGAAAAAATAGTAAATTGCTTTGACGATTTAAAATTGAAGAGGGTGGATTTGGTCGTGGTTGACAACATCGTTGCCTTCAACTACGCGGGGAAGGAAAATAGTCACTTCAAAATCGCGTGGCAGGGCGCTTCCGACGAGCGCATTGGCATTTGTTTGAAAAAAGGAAATAACGCCCTCACCATCGCGCTTGATAAAGCCCTTGATGAATTATTCGCGGACGGTACGATGTTGGAAATTTCAAACAAAATTTTTAACCGAGATGACATTTATCATTAATGTATCTTCTGACGCGCCGATATGTTATAATCACGGAATGGAAAAAGTTGAGACCGCTGTCGCATTGTGCGCGGTAGGCGCGGAAAAAGCCGTATCAAACGAATTGCGAAAAATGGGTTTAAAAGTTGATGATTCTCTTTACGGCAGAGTGCGCTTCAAGGCAAATACCGCAGGTCTGTATCAGGCATTGATAGGGCTTCGCGCCGCCGACAGGGTACTGCTTGAGCTCGCGTTTTTTAAAGCCACAGATTTTGACGCGCTGTTTGAAGGAACTGGCGCGGCGGCATGGGAGCGGATCGTGCCGAAGGGCTTGGGATTGAAAGTGGTAAAAGTGCGCTCCAACCGTTCGCAGTTAAAGGCGGAGACCAGTATTCAGTCCATAGTTCACAAAGCGGCGGCGCAGAGGCTTTGCGGAAAATTCAAAATCAACCGTCTGCCGGAGGACGGCAAATCCGCGGAAGTTCGGGTGTACATCGAAAAAGACATGGTATCGCTCCTTGTGGATTTGAGCGGCGAACCGCTCTTCAAAAGAGGCTACCGCAGTGAAGGCGGGACAGCGCCGCTTCGGGAAACAACGGCGGCTTCCATGCTGTTACTGTCTGGCTGGAAACGCAAGTTTCCGCTTTACGATCCGTTTTGCGGTTCCGGCACTATCCTCATCGAAGCCGCCATGTACGCGTGGGACATGGCTCCCGGTCTCGGCAGGCGTTTTGCCATCGAAAACCTGCTCATCGCCGACAGCAAAATTGAACAGGCGGCGCGTGAAAATGCACGCGGTAAAATCGACCTTACCCGCCTTGTCAGAATTGCCGGCAGTGACGAGGACGCCCGCTCTGTTTCCATTGCCGCGTCCAACGCCGCGCGCCTGCGCGACATCGCCGAGGGAAAATCGCCTCAGCGGGGAATCCGTTCTTCAGACGGCAAAACGCCGTTTATCGATTTAAAGGCTTTGCCAATGTCAGAAACCCGCGCCTCATTTCCCGATGAGGGCTTTTTGGTTACAAACCCGCCCTACGGCAAAAGGCTTGGCGATCAGGCGCAGGCTGAACAAATTTACCGTGAAATGGGCAGTCTTGGACAGCGTTTTCCCGGCTGGAAACTCGCGCTGATAACCGACCACAGCGGGTTTGAAAGTTTTTACGGTAAAAAAGCGGACACCTGCCGCGAGATGAGTAATGGCGCAATTCCTTCCTATTTTTATCAATATGAGTTATTATAGATATATAACTATATAACTTAAAGGAGTAAAAATGGCTGTTGTAGTTGAACATGAAAAACGCAGGAAAAAAATTCTTGAAAAAGCCCTTGCTGT
This sequence comes from Treponema sp., assembly GCA_031273265.1. Classification (GTDB taxonomy): domain Bacteria; phylum Spirochaetota; class Spirochaetia; order Treponematales; family Breznakiellaceae; genus WQXQ01. The sequence goes on along the minus strand of JAISSH010000057.1, from coordinate 3,967 downwards.
TTTTATGGACGATGGCTTTGAAAACGCGACCTTTCAAAAAATAGCGGACAGGTGCGGCATTACAAGAACGATACTGTATCTCTATTTTAAAAATAAAAAAGAAATTTTCATGTACAGCATAAAACAGATGCTTATAAATGTTGAAGAAAATATAAACTCGATTCGCACCGATAAATCATTAAACAGCGTCGAAAAAATTACCAAAGTGCTTCTGAATATTTTTAAGCGGTTTGAACATGACAGACAGCTCCTTTCCGTTGTACTGGATTATCTTTTGTATCTTTCAAAAGACGGCGTTGATCCCGATGTGCGGGTGCGCCGCAGAACCGTAAGACTGCGCCATATTTTGGCGTCATTGGTAATTGAAGGCGTTAGGTCAGGAGAACTGAAAAAAGTCAGCATTAAAACCGCAGATGATTATCTGTACAGTTTTATCGAATCCGCGCTTTACCAGATTGTTGTATTAAAAAGAAAAAACCTTAACGAATTGAAAGAAACGGTTGTTTACGCGATAAAACAATTCGCGGTGTGATGTCCGCCAATACTTTTTACAAAATTAATTCCCAATAGCCGACATCGATCCATTTATCAAATTTTCTCCCAACTTCTTTTAATGTGCCGACATTTTTAAAACCAAAAGTTTCATGTAAATTTACGCTTCTTTCGTTTGGAAGCGCAATCACCGCTATTATTGAATGTGGATCCCGTTTTTTAACTTCATTGAGCAATTCATTCATAAGAGCCTTTCCAATGCCTTTACCCTGATACCCGTTTCGTAAGTATATAGAATTTTCAAGCGTAAAACGATAAGCGCAGCGAGAATGAAAAGTATCAACATATGCGTAGCCAAGAATTTTTCCGTCTTCTTCATACACAAGATAAGGGAAAAGTTCGCGTATTCCATTGACTCGATTTTGAATTTCTGAGACAGTAATTGGAACTTCTTCAAAGGTAATAGCGGTTGTTTCAATATAGTAATTGTATATATCTGTAACAGATTTACAGTCCGAAGGCTTAATTGAACGAATCATTGTCATCTCCTTTTGTCATAATTATATACTTTTTTTCGTTTATACGGTATAATATACAAGGAGAGGCATATGCGGACAAAAAAACCGATCTTAATTTTTTTCGCGGTACTTATTTTTTTGGTGTTTCCGGGCTGTAAGAAATCAAGCTCTGTCTTGTCCGGAATAAAACCGCCGTATTCCTCATTTCGTGATATTCCCGGCGTAACAGACGAAGAAATCAAAGCAATTGAAGCGCTGCAGAAACAAAGGCAGTCTTTTGTGTATGCAATGGAGCCAAGTACCGAGGCACTCCGCGAAGAAAACGGCGAAATTCGGGGGTTTACTGCCATGTTCTGCGATTGGCTGACCGTGCTGTTTGAAATCCCTTTTAAGCCTGCGATTTATGGGTGGGGTGATTTGCTTGCAGGGCTTGAAACCAATGTTATTGATTTTACAGGCGAGTTAACAGCTAATGATGAACGCCGAAAGACATACTTTATGACCAGCGCCATTGCCGAACGCACGGTAAAAACTTTCCGTATTGAGGGCAGTCCGCCTCTTGCGGAAATTGCCGCCTTACGACCGTTACGGTATGCGTTCCCGTTGGGAACCACCACAATCGCCGATGTAACGGAGATATTACAAGACGAATATGAGATGGTAACGGTCTACGATAATAACAGCGCGTACGAGTTGCTCAAAAAGGGAGAAGCTGATGTCTATATTACCGAAGGTACTGCACAAGCGGAGTTTGATGTTTATGGCGATGTAGAGACTTCAGATTTTCTCCCGCTTATTTTAAGTCCTGTTTCTCTTGCAACGCAAAACCCGGGTCTTGCGCCTGTTATTTCGATTGTGCAAAAAGCACTGGATAACAAAGCGCTCCCCTATATAGTTTCATTGTACAACGACGGGTATCAGGAATATATAAAACATAAATTTCTCATGGAGTTAAGTGCAGAAGAGAGGGACTACATACGCCGGCATCCGGTTGTACCGTTTGCGGCTGAGACCAGCAATTATCCTGTTAGTTTTTACAATGCGCGCGAGAAGCAATGGCAGGGAATTGCCATAGATGTAATACACGAGCTGGGAAGGCTTACAGGATTGCACTTCCAGTGCGTCAATAACGAAAACGACGACTGGTCTGTACTGTTTCAAATGCTGGAGGACGGGACCGCGAATATGGTTACGGAATTGCTGTATACAGTCGAGCGCGCCGATAATTTTTTGTGGCCTGATATTACAATCATGGCAGACCATCCGGCATTAATATCCAAAACAAATTTTCGCAATATCTCTTTAAACGAAATTATTTATTTACGGGTCGGCTTAATCCAAGATTACGGTCACACGGAATTGTTCCGGAGATGGTTCCCCGACCATTCCAATACCGTAGAATATGAAAATATTGTTTCCGCGTTTAACGCGATGGATCGCGGAGAAGTAGATGTGATAATGTGCAGTGAACACGACGGTATGATTCTTTCACACTATCTGGAACGCACCGGATTTAAAAACAACTATATCTTCGAGGTCAGTTTCGACTCTACTTTCGGGTTTAATAAAAACGATGCCGTTCTATGTTCCATCATTAATAAGGCGCTTCACCTTGTAAATATAAAGAGAATTTCAGGACAGTGGGTGAACAGAACATTTGATTACAGATCAAAACTGGTACACGCGCGATTTCCATGGCTTGTCGGTACATCTGTTCTGTTTTTGTCCCTAGTTATTCTTCTGTTGATTTTGTTTCAAAAAAAGCATCAGGAAGGAAGGCAGCTTGAAAAACTGGTAAAGGAACGAACTAAAGATCTGCGCAATTCACAGTTGAATTTAGAAACTGCGCTTGACAGCGCGTTAAGCGCCAGCCAAGCGAAATCGGTTTTTTTGGCAAACATGAGCCACGAGATACGCACGCCAATAAACGCCATTGTCGGCATGACCTCTATAGGAAAATCCGCCGGCGATACCGTTAAAAAAGATTATTGCTTTACCAAAATTGAGGACGCGTCACATCATCTGCTCGGCGTTATCAACGATATTCTGGATATATCCAAAATCGAAGCCAACAAGTTAGAGCTTTCTCCGGTGAACTTCAATTTTGAGAAAATGATCCAACGGGTTGTCAGCGTTATCAATTTCCGCGCGGACGAAAAACATCAAAAACTTGCGGCACACATCGACCAGAACATTCCCCCAATACTGTTCGGAGATGACCAGCGGCTCGCGCAGATTATTACGAATCTTCTGGGCAACGCAATAAAATTTACGCCGGAAAGCGGTTCGATTGATCTTAAAGCGGATTTTCTGGAAAAGCAGGACGAACTGTGCATGATACAGATTGCCGTAACCGACACCGGGATAGGCATGACTCCCGCTCAACAGGAACGCCTGTTTAACGCTTTCCAACAGGCTGAAGTCGATACGACGCGAAAGTTCGGAGGTACGGGGTTGGGGTTGTCAATATCCAAAGCGATCGTGGAAATGATGGGCGGTAAAATATGGATTGAATCCGAACCGCAAAAAGGATCAAGTTTTATTTTTACGATACAGATGAAACTCGGTGAAGAAAACGATCAGGAAGATGCGCAAAAGCAGCAGTTGAATATAAAAGCTTTGGATAATCTGTTCATCGGACGGCGTGTTCTGCTGGCTGAAGATGTGGCAATAAACCGTGAAATTGTAGTAACGCTGCTTAGTCCGACAAAACTGGAAGTAGACGAAGCCCAAAACGGAGCGGAGGCGCTGAAAATGTTTGAGGCGGCGCCGGAAAAGTACGACATGATTATTATGGACGTACAGATGCCGGAAATGGACGGCTATGAAGCGACGCGGCACATACGTTCTCTTGATGTGCCAAACGCAAAAACCATACCAATACTTGCGATGACCGCGAATGTGTTTCGTGAAGATATAGAAAGATGTATAGAAGCGGGCATGAACGACCATATCGG
>JAISSH010000069.1 GCA_031273265.1 Treponema sp. | reverse complement strand
CCGCCGAGAATACCGCCCTGAATCGCCGCGCCCACCGCGACAGCTTCATCGGGGTTTACGCCCTTGTTAGGCTCTTTTTTGAACAGGTCTTTGACTATCTGCTGAACGGCGGGAATACGCGTTGAACCGCCGACAAGAATAACCTCATCAATTTGATCCGCGCTCAATCCGGCGTCCGCAAGCGCTTTTTTACAGGGTTCTTTGGAACGTTCAAGCAGGTCTTCTACCATTTGTTCAAACTTTGCCCGTGTAAGGGATTTTTGCAGGTGCTTGGGACCGCTCTGGTCGGCGGTGATAAATGGCAGATTGACTTCGGTGGTCTGCATGGCGGATAACTCAATCTTTGCCTTTTCCGCCGCTTCGCGTAACCGCTGGAGAGCCATGCGATCCTGACCCAGATCAATACCTGTGTCTTTTTTGAATTCCGCGATGAGCCATTCCATTACTCGGCGGTCAAAATCGTCACCGCCAAGATGAGTGTCGCCGTTAGTTGATTTTACTTCAAAAACGCCGTCTCCAAGTTCAAGAATTGAAATATCGAAAGTACCGCCGCCAAGATCGTAAACCGCAATAGTTTTGTCTTTTTTCGAGTCTTTGTTAAAACCAAAAGCAAGCGAGGCGGCTGTCGGCTCATTGATGATTCTCTTAACATCAAGACCGGCGATTTTTCCCGCGTCTTTTGTCGCCTGTCTCTGCGCGTCGTTGAAATACGCAGGAACGGTGATAACAGCTTCGGTAACAGTTTCGCCAAGGTAGTCCTCGGCGGTTTTTTTCATTTTTTGAAGAACGAAGGCGGAAATTTCCTGAGGTGAAAATTTCTTTCCGTCAATATCAACGCGCACATCATCGCCCTGCTCCGTTACGCGATATGGAACAAGTTTCATTTCGCTGGTAACTTCGGAATAACGGCGTCCCATGAAACGCTTGATCGAGTAAACAGTGTTTTCGGGGTTTGTGATCATCTGGTTCTTCGCCGGCGCGCCGATGACCCTTTCACCCTTGCTTGTAAAACCAACGATGGACGGCGTAGTGCGCCCCCCTTCGGAACTTTGAATTACTACAGGCTCTCCGCCTTCAAGAACAGCCACGCAAGAATTAGTCGTTCCCAAGTCGATACCAATAATTTTACCCATGATCTTCTCCTTCCTTAATATAAAATATATTTAATTTATTTACCTGCTCCAGTTTCTTCAGGCATCAAAACCTTCACCTTCGCCGCCCGAATCACCCTGTCTTTCAATAAATACCCCTTTTCAAAATCTTCCTGCACAACAGCCTCGCTCACATCGGGTGATTTTTCCATCATCAGGGCTTCGTGCATATTTGGATTGAAAGGCTCTCCGGCGGAATTGAAGCGCTTGAGACCCCACTTTGCCTCAAGCTGGCTTGTCAGCCGCTTTTCTATCATTTTAACGCCTTCCAGAAAAGCCGTAAAGTCCGTTGAACTCTCGCCCGCCTGAATTGCCCGTTCAAAGTCGTCGATTACCGGAATAATGTCCAAAAGCAGACTTTGATTGGCAAAATCAATCGCGCTCTGCTTTTCCTGATTCATTCGTTTGCGGAAATTCTCGAAATCGGCGGCTTTTCGCAGTAATTGGTCGCGGGTTTCCGCCAGTTGAGCCTCCAATTCCGCGATTTTCTCGTCCGCAGTAAGCGGCGCGGCTGCTTCCTGCCCCTGTTCCTGAGCATTCTGCCCCTCCGCCGACGCTGTTTCATCGGTTTTTTCGGTTTTTGAGGCATTATTTTCATTTTCAACCCGGATATTTTCCGGGTCTGTCTGTTCAGAATTGCTATGTTTTGACATTACCATTCCCTGGTTATACTTTTAGAATAATATCCCTTAAATTTAGATTTATCTATATAAAAAATACTAAAATATGGCGTCAGGGTCAAGGAAAATTTGCGTGATTTTAAAGGTTTTGGAAATATCAAAAAGATTTTAACGAATTAGATAATTTGACAAAATAGCCAAATATATTCGTGTTGAGGGGTTTAATACCCCGCCCTTTAGGGCGCTTAGAAATGGTATTAAACCCCGAATACAAATACCTTTTAAGAACAACATACCCCGTCCCTTTAGGGCGGGGTTGTTGATTGAGCAGTAGAAGCGGCAGAGCGAAAAAAAAGCCGGTTTGATAAGTCCAGCGCTTTTATTCGCGCATTCCTAAAACCTGTATCCCACTCCAATCCATGGGCGGAAAAAACCGAAGTAGTCCTCTGTGAAAAATTGCGAGTAATCCGCGCCGCCTTCAAGATAAATATTTTTCATGAACAGCCAAAGGAACGATGCGCCGATGTTTAGATGGAACGAGTATTGTCCGTTATGCGACGCGGATTGGTTTTGCGGCAGGAGCGAAAGCCCCGCTCCGGCGCGGAGGTTAATCGCGGTTTTACCGCTGGGGAAACGGCTTTGCGCGAGTACGTTTAGATCAAACGCCGCTGAATGTACTGCCTGTTCGCCGCCTGTATAAACGCGATATGCGGCGGCAAATTCTACTCCGGGGTTTAGGAAACTCTGCTTTGCCCAGACAGCGCAAAACCGCGCCGACATTCCAAAGGGAGAAACATTTTTGCCGAACATTTTGTTTTCTCCGTAAAGGGGCAAAAGCGGAACATACGCTGCCCCGGCATATATGTCAAACTGCCGTATATGTTCGGGTATATATTCAACTGTTTTTTCCGCATCCGTTACGCGCTCAACAACTGGCTGTTTTTCAATTACATACTCGACTATTTTTTCCGCTTCGGGTTTCGGCAAAGTTACCCCCGCCCTGTTCACTACCGTTCCGCTTGGGTTTATTACAACAATTTCATGATCCCCCGGTATAAGCTGATTGTTAGGGACAACGCCGGGAAGAACTTCAAAATTTACCCATTTGTCCGCCGGAACGGGCTTGTCAAGATAATCATAGGGGATTACCTGAAACCGGTATTTCCCCGGATGCAGAGAAACTTCGATAAACGAAGCTTCTGTAAATTCACTCAACGCTGTTTTATATTTGCCTTCTTCTTCAATTTCAATTTTTACTTCATACCGCATGGCGTATTCATCGCCCCTCCACGTAAGCCGCTGGATAAAACGAAGCTCCATATAATAGCCTGTCGTCTGCGCCAATAGCGGAACAATTCCGGCGGACAAAAAGAGCGCGATTAAAATAAAATGTTTTAACGGCGGGAGTCGCGTTTTTTGTAAATCCCTAGAAGCCATAGAGAACCCCCGGATCATCCATCTGTACCGGAGCGGGAAGCGGAATGTCCATTGTGAATGTATTTTCTCCCGCCGTTCCGCGCCGTGTTATAGTACCGCCTGAGTTTCGGCTAACCGCTTCTATCTGCCAGACAAAAGTTCCGCGTCCCAGCGCGTTGACATTTTCAAGCGTCCATGCCGGGTTTGTTACTGTTACGCGGTTTATTTGCCGCCGTCCGTCTCCTGCTTGTTCGTATAAGGTGAGGATATACGCATTTGCGCCCTGCACCGCAGTCCATCTGAAAATGAGATTTCTTTGCGTTTTAAGCTGTTCAATGCCGATACGGTAATTATTTGCCGGTACACGATTTGCTGGTACGGGCAAGAGCGGCGGCGCTGCTTGCGCTTGGCGCGGCGGCGATGTCGGCGCTGGAGCAGGCGGCGTTTCAGCTAACACAATTACAGGTTCGGGAGAAGGTTCGTTTCCTGCCGATCGTTCCAGTTCCCTTAACTGTGCGCCTTCCAGCATTACTGCCGTCTGTTCTGCGGGGACGGTTTGTGCTGTCTGTTCTATACGGAAGAAAGAGACGTTTGAAAAAGAAGCGCCGCCCTCGTAAACTGAAGAAAAAACAGGCTGTACGCGCCAATACCATGTTCCTTCCGAGAGCGAAGAATCCACAAAAAATGGGGCGGTTATTTGTCTGTTTATCCTGAGATTGGCAAAGTCAGACGATGACGCGATTTCTATGACATAGTGCGAGGCTTCTTCTATTTCAGACCACTGGAAACGCAGTGAAGGCGGCTCGTCCCGGTAGCGGAACAGACTGCCTCTTGCCGGGCTTAACAGATTGAGGTTTTCCGCTTCCACTACGGTGATCCTTCCTGTGGAAAGGGTTGTGTTTTCGTATAACAGCCGCCAGTTCCAAGTACCGGCTTCGAGGGATACTTCGGCGGAGGAAGCAAGGTTTTCTACTGATTGAACGATACGGCTAAAGTTTCTGTCGGCGGCTATTTCCAGACGCAGGGTATCCTGCGGACGGAGGTTTACGCGGTTCCACGCAAAGCGGACGGACAGGGACTGCGGCGTGCTTTTCACATAACGCGCGTTGGGGCGCGGCTGTGTTACAACCGCCGACGGTACGAGCTGTTCTATTCCCTTATCGTTAAGCGCAATCATCGTTCCCGATGAAATTTCCCTGCTTGCCCCTTCTTCAATAAAAACGGCTTTCCCTTCGGTTACCTGTAACGCGATGCCGTCTTTTCCGGCGGCGGCGGTAAGAGTTGTTCCCGCTCCTGTTTCAATGACGCGCCCCATGAGGTTCAACTGGAGTCCGCCGCTTTCCGTATCGGTTGTAACGCCGATATTTCCATCGGTCAGTTCGATCTGTAACGCGCCGCTGCCGTCAGGAGAGAGCAGTATGCGTATCAATGTATTTTCTTCAATATCAATGTGCTGATCTTCTATGTTAAGCGTCGCTTCGGAAAGTTCTGCCACGCGGATTATATCGCCAAGGTAAACGGGCGATTCAACCCTCAGCCTGTCCCAGAGTACGCGGTCGGCAATGCGCCGCTGAACGGTGTTGTTTTTTATGGTGATAGTGCCGACAGGCTGTACATTCTGCAAGTTTATGGTTTGGTACAGATCGTTTCTGAACAGATTGACGCTGTACGCCATAACCGACAGGCAGAGTATGACGATAACGATGTCCGCAAAACGCAAATGGTTTTTATTTGCGCGTGTGTTTTCGCCCATTATTCTTCCCGCTTGGTTTCACCGATTTTGTATTTTATCTCATCTGCGTTGAGATCAACTTTAGAAATGTCGGGCGCGCTTATGCCGAGGAGCCAGCGCACATCGGCAAGGGTTTGCGGTCTTTTGTCTCCGGCAAAATTTATGACGGCAAAAATCCGCACCGGCTTTTCCTTTCCCTTTACTGTTACGGACGGCATTTCTTCCGTGATAAAATGTTTTCCTATTAATCTCCATGTGTCTTCGCTGATAAGAATATCCGTCCCCAGCGGTTTGTTAAGGGATTCTATCCGCGAAGCGAGGTTGACAGGATCGCCTATGACGGTGTATTCCATCCGCATATTGCTTCCCAGTTGTCCTGCGGTAACAATTCCGGTATTGATTCCGCAGCCAATTCGTATCGGAGGATCGCCGGGATCGTTCACTGCGCGTTTTTGATTCATGTCATAGACAGCCCTGCGCATCATAAGAGCCGCTCTGACGCAGTTAAAAGCGTCCTGTTCGGGACTTCCCGATGTGTAGGCGGTTCCCCAATGCGCCATTACAGCGTCGCCGATAAATTTGTCGATAGTGCCGTTGCTTTTTTCAACGCACTCTACCATTTTGGACAAGTAATCGTTGAGCCAGTAGACGATTTTGTCTGAAGCGGCGTCTCCGAATACATTGGTAAAGGTTTCAGCTTTCGCGGTAAACTCGCGTATATCGGAGAAAAATACCGTCGCGTGTTTTGGAAGACCGCCGGGTTTAATTTCGCCGCGCATGGCTTTTACCGCGATTTCCTTATTTGTGAATCTGCCGAATATGTGCAGAGCGGAACACATCTTCTGGAAGCTGGCGTTTAACACGCCGATTTCATCGCGCCTTTTCAAATGCGGCAGTTCAAGATCGAAAGTTCCGCCTTCAATTTTCCGCGCGGCGGCGGCAAGTGTTTTAAGCGGAACGGAAATGCTTTTTGAAAAGAACCAAATCAGCATTATAGAAAAACTTAATACGGCGATTGTAAGGTAGATGTTGCGCCTTGTGGTGGCGGCAATTCCCTCGAAAACTTTGCCGTATTCTACGGAAGTAATTACCGTACAGCCGCCCGCGCCCAATTTTGTGTAGGCAAGAAATTGGCGTGCTGTTTCGTCTTTTCCGCCGCCGGTATTAAGCGCGGGTATTATCTGTTTTATGCTTTCCCATGCGCGAATTAAAAAATTGCCGTCCGGCGCGTTTATGCGCGTAACGCCAAAATCCGTTGCGACGAGGGACTGCCTACTGCGGCTGGAACTTTCCTGTATATCGCGGATGAAATCCTGGTCTGAGACATTTACGCCGTTTCGTATGTATTCAAAATTGGAGTGAACAAGAACATCGCCTGAGCTGTTTATCATCCATGACTGGTTTACGCCTGAGCCAAAGGACGTGTTTAAGTTTTCAGGAGAGAACAAAACCATAGCGCCGCTGGCGGCGCCGGTTTCGACGGGGAAAAACATGGCTAAAACGTGCGTTGTAAAATGCGGCGCGCCGTTCAGGACAAGCGTCTCCCCCGCGGCGGCGCGGCGTATAGCGGAGAAGCGGCTGTCACGAAACGCGCCCGCAAGTGAGGGGCTTATATCCCGCGCAAGGAAAAATTTTTCGTTTAGTAAAAGTTTTTCCGCGCCCTGCGCGGTAAATGAAAGCGCCGCAACGCGCGGATTTTGCCCGAAGAAATAAGCGGCGGCGTTACGCGCAAGAGCGGACTCCGCTCCCGCTTCGGTGATTGTGTGGATGAGCATAAGGGAATCGGAGCGGATATTAAAGAGCGTGTCCTCGGCTTCCGCGGACGAGCGCCGGTTCGCCTCAAAGTTGCTGTCTTCCGCAGAAATTCGCAAATCCTGCCGCACAAGCCACGACACCAGCGCCGTAATTGAACCCAGAGAGACAAGCACAATGAGGGTAACAATCGTTACCAGCTTTGCGCCGATCGAGAATAACGCAGTCCTGTCTGTTTTACGCCGTTTTACTTTTGCCATGTTTACTCCTCTTGCCCTCTGCTGTTTTTCATGCTATATTCTCCTTGAGGACTGTTATCAATGCAGGTTTTCCTACACCATACAGCGCAGAAGTATCTCGACCGCCTAAACCAGACCGACAGGGGACGAATAAAATCGGCATTGAAAGACCTTGAAAA
>JAISSH010000041.1 GCA_031273265.1 Treponema sp. | reverse complement strand
GCGAAAACGATATTAAGCATTTTACCGCTCTTAAAAAGTTGGGTAAAAAAATAGGCGCAGGCGCGGTTTTGTGCCTTAGTCAGGATCGTATACCGATTAATCGTGAAGTGGTTTCGATTCCGGTTTGGGAGATATAATGCAAGAGAAAAATTTGTCAAGCAATTCAAAAGCCCTAATCGTACAGAGCGACAGAACACTGCTTTTGGATGTTCACTGCGAAAACGCCGAAGCGGCGCGGCAGGCGGTTATACCGTTTGCCGAACTGGAAAAATCCCCTGAACATATTCACACATATCGCATAACGCCGTTGTCGCTTTGGAACGCCGCCAGCGCGGGATTAACGCCGCAGGATGTAGTCGATACTCTTAAAGAATTCAGCCGCTACGAAATACCGGCGGGTATTACAGAGGGATTTTCGCTTCTCATGTCCCGTTACGGGAAAATTCGCATGGTACAGGACAGCGAAGACCCGGACAACAGACTGATCCTGCTCATAGATGACGAAGCAATCCGCCTTGAAATTGGCGAATTAAAAACGCTTGGAAAATACCTTGTGAAAAAAGAAGGCGGCTATTCGCTTGCGTTGATCGACAGGGGGACAGTCAAGCGGGAACTGATTCGGGTTGGCTGGCCTGTGAAAGATGATGCGCCGCTGTTGGATGGCGAGGGTTTAGAGTTAAACATGAGGGAATGTTGTCTTTCCGGGAGACCATTTGCGCCCAGGGATTATCAGCTAACGGCGGCGAGTTCGGTGGTTGGTTCAGGAGGATCCGGTTCAGGTTACGGAGTTATCGTACTGCCGTGCGGATCGGGCAAAACGATTGTCGGGATGTTGATAATGTCGATGTTAAAAACCAACACTTTGATATTGACAACTAACGTAGCGGCGGTGCATCAGTGGATAGAAGAACTGCTTGACAAGACCGATCTGACGCGGGAGCAGATTGCCGAATATTCGGGGGATTCAAAATCAGTTGCGCCTGTGACTGTCGCCACTTATCAAATAATTGCGTGGAGACCGGATAAAAACGGGGATTTTCCCCATTTCCGCCTGTTCCGTGAACGAAAGTGGGGGCTCGTTATTTACGACGAAGTTCACCTGCTGCCCGCGCCGGTGTTTCGCGTAACAGCGGAGCTTCAGGCTGTCAGACGGCTTGGGCTGACGGCGACGCTGATTCGTGAAGACGGAGAAGAAGGAGCGGTCTTCAGCCTTGTGGGTCCCAAACGTTATGACGTGCCGTGGAAAGACCTTGAGAGGCAGGGGTGGATTGCCGAGGCTATTTGTACGGAGATAAGGCTGGATTTGCCGGAGCGTCTTAAAATACCATACGCTACGGCGTCGCCCAGAGAAAAGTACCGGATAGCCGCCGAGAATCCGTTAAAAGAAAATATTGTATTGCAGCTAATAGAAAATCATCCTGAAGATCAAATTTTGGTAATTGGTCAATATTTGTCTCAGCTCAATTTGCTAGCAAAAATTCTTAATGTGCCAATTATTACCGGAAAAACTCCCAATGTCGAAAGGGAGCGTATCTACGGAAGTTTCAAACAGGGAGAGGTGCGGGTCATCGTTGTATCAAAAGTCGCAAATTTCGCCATTGACCTGCCGGACGCGAGTATGGCGGTGCAGGTTTCCGGTTCTTTTGGCTCCAGACAGGAAGAAGCCCAGCGGCTTGGGCGGATTCTGCGTCCCAAAGGACGTAATGCGTGGTTTTTTTCACTTGTTTCCGGTTACACTGTGGAAGAAGAATTTGCGGCTAACAGACAAAAATTCCTTACGGAACAGGGTTACAAATATTCAATTCAAAAGTGGGATTACAAATGAAAACTATTTTTCGTCCTGTAGAATTCTGGAAAACCGCCGTAATGACCATGCCGGATAATTCGTTTTTTGAATTATTGCGGAGTGTGTTCGGAAAAATTAAAACCCCGTTTAAAAAACAGCAGATGATAAACGATTTGGAAACTTTTCTACTGCGCGACGATATTCAAAAAACGATAGCCGCCTACATTGATCAAAATGACGCTAAAGTTATCGCGGCAGTCGCCATGTTCGGCGAACCTGCTCCGGGAGAACTTGAAAGTTTTTTCTCAGGCGAATTGAGTTATGCGCAATTACAGGATATAATCGTAAATCTTGAAGAACGTTTTATCCTGTACCGTTTCATCGAAAAAAACGCAAGCCGACTTGCGTTGAACCCGGTTTTGGAACAGGTTCTGCTCCCCTTCGCGGCGGACACCTGCGAACTGCTTCCCGCCGTTAAAAAATCCGAGACCGCCGCCGGCTCTCTTTCTGCGCCGAAAGCGAATGGCGGCGCGGCGTCCTTGAATGACCGGATTTTGGCGGGTCTTTTGTCCTTCGTAACTCAAGAGGAAACATTTTTCAGGGGGGAAGGCGTTATACGCAAACGTGTCATTGAAGCCGGAAAAACCTGTTTCCCTGAAATTGATTTGAAACTTATTATCGGCGGTTTACAGGTTCTTGGCTTGTTTTATGCGGACGGAGAAAAACTTGTTCCTGACAGGCGGTACTTTGACGACTTTGGTTCGCTTTCGGCGCGGGAACGGATGGAATACTGCGCCGCGGCGTTAGTTGTTTACAGCGAACAAAAATTCCCAACAGAAATTATGCCGCCGCTTTACCGGAGCAAGATTCGTGAGACAGTAAATTTTATTCACTGTCTTCTGGATTCGCTTGACGCGGAACTTCTGTATCCGGAAAAAACCTTAAAAAGACTGACCGAGGTCATCAAGACTGAAACAGGCGTTGATAATCTCAGCGATTTACTGCTTGAAACTCTGGAGAAAACCGGTCTTCTTGTAACAGTTTCTGCAGAATTAAAACAACTTGGCGCCGCCGCCGTAAACATGGCGGATAACAGCGAAAGCCCGTGTATCGCCATCGATTCCGGCTCTTTCATTCTTGTCTATCCTGAGATCAGTTATGAAGATGCAATCAGCCTTGCCGATTTTTTGAACATACGCGAAGCGGGCGCGGTTGTCCGTTTTGAACTTGACAAAGATTCCGCCGTTCGCGCCTTCGACAATAATATCAGCGCGGACGAAATTATCAAACTGTTGAAACGGCTCTCCGGCGGCAGAGTGGACGATTCATTTTTTTGGAATCTGAAAGACTGGGAAAAGCGCCACGAAGAAGTGACGCTTAAAAAAGGCGTTATTTTAAGTTTATCGGAAGACCGCCAATATCTTGCGGAAACGAGACGGCTTGCGGGCTTGATCGATGAAACTCTCGCTCCGGGACTGTACTTGCTGAGCGAAGACTCGATGGACGACGCGGTTTCCGCACTGCGCGCCGCCGGAATTGACATAATCGCGCGCTGTCATGAAAAAGCAAAAGCCGCGTTAGCTTATAGTCATTTTCCTTCGCCGTCGTCGCGCGTTCTTTTCGAGAAAATTCCATCTGCCGCGAATACCGCCGCTAAAACGGAAAACGCCGCTGTCCTAACAGAGAACTTTCACGCTATACTGAAAAAAATGCCCCTGGGCGAAACAGATCGCGCGGAACTTTCCGCCAGAATTGACAGGCGGCTGGTTCTTTGCGAAGCGCAGTTGAAAGACGCGAGTCTTCGTTACGAGAAACTTGAAGCCCGCCACATGGATTACGCGGGAAAGCAAAACATAGCCAGGCAAGCCATAGCGCAGCAGTCGCCTGTGGAGATTGTTACTTTAAGCGGGAAGAAAACGCAGGGCGAAAGAATTTTCGGTGTTCCCAAGACGCTGGAAAAAGAAGGAGGGGAACTTATCCTTGTCATTGTTTCGTCTGAAAAAGAAGATGTTATGCGCATACCGCTTGGAAAAATAAGCCTTTTGCGCCGAATAAAAAAATCAATTTTTGAAGTATAATTATAGGAGGAATTGATATGCCATTATTGCCATTTGCACAATTTAACGCGCCGGAAAGTCATCCGGCTGAAATAAGTCAGGCGAAACTTGCCGTCCTGATTGACGCGGACAACACCAAACCCGCTATCATTGAAGGGCTTCTAAACGAAGTCGCCAAATACGGAATTGCCAGCGTAAAGCGAATTTACGGCGACTGGACAAGCAACAACCTTCGTTCATGGAAAGACAGACTGCTGGAATATGCCGTTCAGCCAATTCAACAGTTCGCGTACACATCGGGAAAAAACGCCACAGACTCCGCGATGATCATAGACGCGATGGATCTTTTGTACAGCGAAAAACTTGACGGCTTTTGCATTGTGTCAAGCGATTCGGATTTTACCCGTCTTGCGGCGCGGTTACGCGAAAGCGGACGCATTGTTTACGGTTTTGGCGAAAAGAAAACGCCGCGCGCCTTTGTTTCCGTTTGCGACAAATTCATTTACACGGAAATTCTGGACGACAACCATGAAGACGATGAAGATGTCCGCCCGTCCGTAAAACCAAAAAAGGAATTTAAGGTTGACCGTAAACTTCTCAAACTGTTACGCGATGCGGTAGACGACATCGCCGAAGAATCGGGCTGGGCGTATCTTGGCGGAGTGGGACAGAAGATCAACAACCGTTCCACCGATTTTGATCCGCGCAACTACGGTTTCAAAAAACTGGGCGACATGTTCCGCGCCATTCCTCAATTTGAAATTGAAGAAAGACCCCGCGCCAACAGCTCTGGAAAACAGCTGTACATCCGGTGGAGGAAGAAGCGGTAGTTTCAAAAAGACCTCGCGCAGAGGCGCAGAGGGAATTTAGAAAACTAAGGCTTGACAGAAAAATAAAAACGCTATAAATTATGAAAATGAACATAAAAACAGTTCAAAAGCCTGTAGAGAATTTTCTTTTCCCTATGTTAGAATTTGATAGACATCTTCTGACTATAAAAGAAGCCAGTATTTGGGCGACAAATCATCTTGGCAAAAATGTAACGACTTCGAATATTTCCTATCTTATACAGTATGGCAGGATACGAAAAATTGATAAAAACGGACTCGTGTTTATCTCAGTTGCGGAACTAAATGATTATTACAAATCATACAATGGCTCCAGAGAAATTGCTTATAAAGAAAAACTTGGCAATGATTTAAATTGGGCGCTTTCATTTGATCAATACAAGGAAGCCGAAACGACAAAACATGTTCACAGATTGCATCCATACAAGGGTAAGTTTATCCCACAGCTCGTTGAATATTTTTTAGATGATCATACCGACAGTTTTAAGAAAGATGTCTATTTTAATGCTGGTGATATAATATTAGACCCTTTTTCCGGCAGTGGGACTACAATGGTAGAGGCTTCTGAATTGGGAATGAATGCAATTGGAATAGACATATCTGCATTTAACGCTTTAATTGGCAATTCAAAAATTGCGAAGTACAATATTGTAGAAATTGAAAAAGAAGTTTTTAATATTACAAACGCGTTACTTGGCTTCATAGAAAAATCAAATATAATGGAGTTTGAGGAAGAACTACTATCCGAATTATTTATTTTTAACGATAAATATTTTCCTGTACCGGAATATAAATATAAATTAAGGAGAAAAGAAATTAATGAAGAAAAATACGCTTTAGAAAAAGAACGTATATTTCTGCCAATATATAAAAAACTAATAAAAAAGTATAAAATAAAAATTAAACAGGATAACAATGATACTTTTATTGATAAATGGTTTTTCCCTCAAATCCGCTCAGAAATTGAATTTGTTTTTTCCAAGATTAAAAAGATTGATGATGAAAATATAAAAAATATTTTATCAATTATTTTAAGCAGAACAATGCGTAGTTGCCGCGCTACGACTCACGCTGATTTAGCAACATTAATGGAACCTGTAACAACGACTTATTATTGCGGGAAACATGGGAAAATGTGTAAACCGTTGTTTTCCATCCTTAAATGGTGGAAAACTTACACAAAAGACACTGTGGATCGAATTTCAGAATTTAGTGAACTTAGAACAAATACAGAACAAATATGCTTAGTTGGAGATAGTCGTGTTATTAACATCTTTGATGAAGTAAATAAAATTAAACCAAATTTTGGTAAATTGTTAAAAAAGCAGAAAATAGCGGGAATATTTTCATCCCCGCCATATGTGGGATTGATTGACTATCATGAACAACACGCATACGCTTACGATCTGTTTAAATTCAAAAGAAATGATGAATTGGAAATAGGTCCTTTATTTATGGGAAAAGGCGCTGCCGCGAGAAATAGTTATGTCGAGGGAATATCAGCGGTTCTAAATAATTGCAAAAAATTTCTTATTGACGATTACAATGTTTTCTTAGTAGCAAATGATAAATTTAATATGTATCCAATCATTGCGGAAAAATCAGGAATGACAATTGTTCAACAGTTTCATCGTCCTGTTCTGAACCGGACAGAAAAAGACAAAGCGGCATATTCAGAGACTATTTTTCATTTGAAGGAGAAAAAATAATGCTTTCAGATTCACAGAAAAATTATATACAAAGTGTTATAATAGATTCACTTAGACAGAAATTTCAAAATTATTCCCCTGAAAGCAGTAATATGCCCTTTCATTACAGGTTGTTAGGCAAGGACAGAATGGCATTATTTTCATTTATACAATCTTTAAATACTACGTTTGGCACTTCAATTTTTGAACCTGCCGCTGTTGCGTTAGCCAAAAATAATTTTGCCAAAGTTGAACGTCAATACATTGTTGGAAGTAATATTTACAGTAACTGTCAGCATAAAATACAGGAGATTATTAATAGTCTTACAATTAATCCTAAACCGGATAAAAAGCAGGAAATTAATTTATTAAAAACAACTTTAAATGGTTCAATAAATACATTGAAACCCGCAAAAGTAGATTTATTTGTTGAAACCTCGACAGGCGAACAGTTCTTATTTGATCTAAAAACAGTAAAACCGAATAAAAGTGATTTTCAAAAATATAAACAAACTTTGCTTGAATGGGCAGGGATTGCATTAACGGCAAATAAAAATGTAAAAATTCATACATTAATATCAATACCATATAATCCCTATGAGCCTAAGCCATACGAGCGCTGGACTATGGCTGGTATGCTGGATACTGAACAAGAATTAATGGTTGCAGAAGAATTCTGGGATTTTCTCGGTGGAAAGGGTGCGTATATTGATTTGCTTGATTGTTTTGAAAATGCCGGTATTAAATTAAGACCGGAAATTGATAATTATTTTTCAAAATTTAACAAAGACAAATAAATCCCCGCATCATCTCACTTAAAAAAGTTAAACTTCCCAAACTTGTGCAGTTTGCCGTTGGAGCGTCTGTTTCCTTCGTCAATGTGTTTGTACATGAAGGAAGCAAACGCCGCTTCGTTGCCGGTGTCGGAACAGGAAAAGCCGATGGTGATGTACGGTTCGCTGTGAGAGGCAGCCAACAAACCGTGGGTAAGAGCGCGGAAGGACGCGAGGGACGACGGTCCCAGAATGTCCGCCGCGTCGTCTTTTCCAGAAACGGGAATGTCGGGATAAACAAGGGCGAGAGTTCCGCGCTGGCGGCTTGTAAAAACCGCCGCCAGTTCTTTTACCAGAAAAAACCATCCCTTTATATGATCGTTAATCATAATTTCAACATCCGCCAGCGGAAGTTCGGCGGCACTGCTTCTGATGGAAGGAGGCGAACAGATAAGAATGGCTTCGTCTATATGTTCCAGCCTGTTTTCCGCGGCAATGACCAATGTCCGGGCGGAGATGGGGCTTGAGGGATTCCAGTCGAGAGGCACGCGCTTTTCATTTGCCTGAGCGGAACTTTTCACCGCGCCGGCAAGCCTGTTCGGTATAAGAGCGGCGGCGAATTGTTCCACACGATGGATTGTCTCGGTTTCAATTGCCCGGCTGAGAGCGGACTCGTTTCCCGCAATGAAAATTCCTCTGGTCATAGATACAGTTTACAACTTGCGGGCTTTTCTGGCAACTGGCTTTTGCTCCTATTCAAAAAAACTTTATATTGTGAGATATTCAAACTATGAACATTGTACGAGCCGCGATGATTGGCGATGTGGTGGGCGGGCATGGGCTGGAAGTCCTCGAAGCCAAATTGCCGGCGTTGATTAAAGAGCGTCAAATTGACTTTGTTACCGTCAATGGCGAGAATGCCGCCGAAGGTTTCGGCATGACCGAAAAGGATTTTCAGCGTATCATTGCATCCGGCGCGGACGCGGTTACATCGGGAAACCATGTTTGGGAAAAACGCGAATTTTGGACTGTTCTGGAAAACGAAAAAAATATGCTGCGCCCGGCAAATTATCCCGGCGGCGTTCCCGGCGCGGGCTTTGTCCGTATCGAAAAAAACGGCGTCGCATGGATAGTGATTAATCTTCAGGGGCGCGAATTGATGAGCGCAATTGACTGTCCGTTTTTATGTTTCGACCATTGCTTTGAGCAGGCTCAAAATTTTGCGAATGCGCAGGCTGGCGCGCCGGTAATTATCGTTGATTTTCACGCCGAGTCCAGCCGTGAAAAGGAATCGCTTGCCTACTACGCCGACGGTCGCGCGTCGTTGATCGCCGGCACGCATACGCACGTGCAAACCGCCGACGAGCGCGTTTTACCGAAGGGCAGTGCGTACATCACCGACCTCGGCATGACCGGCGTAATCGACAGTGTAATCGGCATGGACCCGAAAATTTGTTTGGAGCGCGTCCGCAGGCAGGTTCTGTATCACATGGAAGTCGCGTCTGCGGAAAAATTGGGGCAGATGCGCGGCGTTATCGCGGAGATTGACGCGGATACCGGAAGAGCGATCTCTATCAAACGAATTTAAAAATCCTGCTTGCTGATCGGAATCCCGATATAGATACCTTCGGCAAGATATTCCATCCGCCTTCCTTCGATCAATATTTGCACATCTTTTACGTTTGAAAATTCTGTAACAGTCCAGACAATCTGCCTGAGCTGGGCGACGTAACCTTCAACGCCTAATGTGTTGAACAGGAAATCTTCGCTAAAACTGATGTAAGCCGTATTTCCCCTGACGATTGCCGAAAGTATCCGCGTGTTTTGTGGAATAAGGTTGAGAATGCCGCGGTTGAGTTCGTCTGCGGACGGTCCTGTGAGAAGGACATTCAGCGCGTCCAGCATGGGAGATTCCGTAACAGGAATTTTCCGCGTTACCTTTGAATGAAGAATCTGTCCGTCCTTGTCGATCTGTGTAAAGTAAATATTCCTTTCTCTGGTTTGCGCAGGTTTGGGAGGTTCGGGTTTTGCGGGCGTTGTTTGATCTGCGGGTTTATCAGACGCGGGCTGGGGTTTTGTCGAAGGTTCGGACGCGGGCTTTGAACTTGCGGGTTCACGGACAGTTTCCCTTTGAGAAAACGCAGGCGTTTCCCTGACTATCGGCTCTTCGGGCATTTCCTCCGACGTTAAAGGCTCTTCCATCGTGTTCGGAGATGAGGTTATGCGCGTCTTAAAAAGATTGAAGTTTTTTTGAATAGTCTGCGCGTTCAGCATGAAAACGCCGATGACAACAACGACAAAAATCAGCCAGAAAATAACCAGCGCCTGAGACCCGCCCGCCTTTGATTTCTGACCTGTTTTACTGTTTGTTTTTCGCCCCGCCACAAAAACATGATACGGCAATACAGGGAGGCGGGTCAATGGGCTAAACTTGCCTGCTTTACTGGAAAAACACTTCACGCAAAGACACAAAGTTGCTGTTTGAAATAACTTTCAGGCGGGCTGCGCAAACCCCTGCCGGGGACTCGACGTCTGTGGCATTTATCTACGCAGACTTTGGTCTGGCTTTATCTGAATACACAGACGTATGTCCCCGTCAGGTTTTGTGCGCACCCGCCTGTATGTCAATTCATCATTTTTACGGACAAACTTGCCCCGCAATTACCTCCGCCCGAAGTATATGGGTTATTTGCAGTACAGTTTACATATAAAAACGTTATGTGCCATAAAATATGAAAAAAAAGAAAAATAGAAAAGATTAATGGTTTTTTTGACGTATATCTGTTTTTATTTCTTCAATAGTTTTAATTAATTTATTTTCAATAATATCGTTTATTGTTTTCAACATAACATCATTATAGAAAAATTCTCTCTTGTTTACAAAAAAGTAAAATACTGGAACATCTACAGAAAAAGCAAGTTTTTCCAATAAATCGGCTGAAACAAAGGTCAAACCTCTTTCAATAGAACTCAAATGTTTGACGGATATATCTACTTTTTCAGACAGTTGTTCTTGGGATAAATGTTTAGCCTTACGGTAAAATTTTAAGTTTTCCCCAAAAATAGCCTTTATATCCATTGCTTAATTTTATGTGTATATATTGGGAAAAAAACAAAGTGTAACGTTTATTATATGGTAAATTATTTCAAAAATACACTTGAAACGTGCATTTTATATTGATATATAGACTTATATGGTGTATAATTTGTATATAAATATACCTATAAGGTGTATTTATATATTTGCTTAAAGTTTAAGGAGAAAAAAATGGCAAACAAGAAAATTTGGCTGGGAATACTGGCAATGGCGTTGGTACTTGTATTCGGATTGGGGTTGACAAGTTGTGAAACAACACTTAATTGGCAAAAATTGGAATTGGGTGATTTGAACGTGCGTGGACAACTGCCCAACTTGCAAAATGCTACAACGGGGGTAGACTCAGAATGGATGAACAGGGTGGAGAGAATCATGTCAAATTTTGTTGATACCAGTGGAGAACAGATGGGTTACTATACGGTAAACTTTACTCGTAGTTATAGACTTTCCGATGGTGGTTATGTTCTTTCATTTTTGACTGGATTTTTCGTATATACTCCAGCGCTGTTTGGAATGCCATTTCAAGTCACCACTGAGACTGTATCTGCATATTTAAGTATATATGATTCTCAGGGGAATCTTGTAGAATCGTTTAGGCGGACTGGCGATTTTACATTAGCGACAGGTTTATATTATGGACATGACGCGACAAAAAAAGCAGGAGAGAAATACACCGAGTTGTTTAAGGATTTACTGGAACAAGTAAACATGAAAAGCAAGTCAATAACTGATTTATTAAATGCGGCAGGACCAGTTACCATAGGAAATACCACAGCAGCTAGATCAAAAATAGTTCAAAGTAAATTATGAAATCTGGTTCGTAGCAGATTTTACGGTACATAATGAACATTATATGCTTCGCCGCCACAAACGCCGTATATCTTGAACGATGAATCAACTACAAGGCGGGTGCGCCCTTACCTCGTAAATTGCAGAAATGTATGCCCAATAAAATACTTGAGGGGTGTCGGAGACAAAAGTGCCATGCGTGCATGGTGCTTTTGGTCTACGACAGGACCCCAAGTGAATGTTTTAGGCATACATTTCTACAGGGAATTGTATCACCTTATCCCGCCGCTGATCCTCTGAATAGTTCCGTCAGGGTTGTAATGCAATTCCGTTACTTTGATGCTCCTCAGCCAGTCTACTCCGCCAGAAGGTTTTGAGTCGTGGTAAAACAGATACCATTTTCCCTTGAACTCCACGATTGAATGATGCGTTGTCCAGCCTATGACCGGAGTCAGAATAATTCCCTGATATGTAAACGGTCCGTAAGGGTTGTCGCCTATCGCATAACACAAATAATGCGAGTCTCCTGTGGAATATGAAAAATAATATTTACCGTTGTATTTATGCATCCATGCGGCTTCGAAAAAATGGCGGGAATTATCGTTCTCAGAAATTTTCCTGCCTTTCCCGTCCATGATTACAACCCCTCTTGGCTCTTCGGCAAACTCCAGCATATCCTGGCTTAGTTTTACAACCCACGGGGCAGAGGACTTTATCTCTTTGGGGAATTTTCCTATCCCTCCAAAGTACATATAATACTCGCCGTCCTCTTCAAAAACACAGGGGTCTATGCTGTAACTTCCGCGTATCGGCTCCGGCTGAGGAACAAACGGTCCTTCCGGGCGATCCGCGATTGCCGCCCCGATGCGAAAAACATTATTTTTATCTCTTGCCGGAAAATACAGATAATACTTGCCGTCTTTATGCGCTACGTCAGGAGCCCATAACTGGTTTGTTGCCCAGGGAATATCCTTGAGATCCAAAATTACGCCGTGATCAGTTACTTCACCGTTTTCTACATCGTCCAGCGAAAACACATGATAGTCTATCATTAAAAAAGCTTCGCCGTGGGCATTACTTGTTACACCGGTTCTGCGGTCGTGACTTGGATAGATATACAGCCTGTCATTAAAAACATGAGCGGAAGGGTCAGCCATAAAATCCTTAGGAAACAAATATCTTGCCAGTCTTTTCGTCTGCGTATTTGATTGCGAAGTACAGTTTACAACAGACATTCCAAAAATAATCGTAATTGCCAATAATAAAACATTTCTTTTCATTTTATCCGCCTTGCTATATTTTATAATCAGTATCCTTTTTTGTCAAGCCGTCTTTACATAATTATTTCCCGGTCAAAACACTTGCACATAACGCCGCTGTCAGACGCTGGTAATTTTTTACACTTTGCGCTAAACTTGAACCATGCGAAATAAATTGACAGACGAGCTTGCTGTCTGCGGCATGAACGCGGTTCTGGCAGTGGGGGAACATCATCCGCTTTCAATAAACCGGCTCTTTCTGCGCGAGGACAGGCTTAAATCATTTTCCGGCATTTGCAAACAGCTTGCGGAGCGCAAGCGCCCTTACAAAATTTGTGATGACGAGGAACTGGAGCGCATCTGCAAAAGCGTTCATCATCAGGGCGTGGTTGCCATGATAGAAGAGCCGGCGGTCGAGCCGCTGAGCGTGGAAGACCTTGAACTTTGGGCAAACGAAGGGAAGACGGGCGTTGTCCTTCATTCGGTGGGGAATGACCACAATCTGGGGGCAATCGCGAGGGCTGCGGCTTTTTTTGACGCGGGTTTTATCGTGGTGAACGAAAAGGACACCGAAGCGCGGCTTACAACCAGCGCGTATCGAATCGCCGAAGGCGGGCTGGAACATTTAACGGTACGGAGAATTTCAAACACCGCCGCTTTTATCAAAGACGCGTCAAAACTGCTGGTAACGATTGGCACGGACACAAGGGCGAGAATGCGTATCAGCGACATTGGCAAAATTGTAAAAACAGCGAAGAAGGGCAGACGCCCCGGTATCGCCCTTGTTATGGGCAACGAAGAGTCGGGGCTTCCTCAGGAAGTAAAAGATCAATGTTCAACATTACTGCGTATTCCGGGAACGGGCAATATTGACAGCCTGAATGTATCGCAGGCTGCCGCGCTTTTCCTTCACGCGATTTTTGAACTGATGTAATCGCTATCCGCTGAACCTGTTTACCATCATCGCCGGTTGATGAGTAGCGTCCAGCGTATCGCGCCACAGACTGCTTTCGGGATCAACCTTGTTGCGGTGGGATATAACCATGTTGATAGGCAGATGAACAAATTCGTTGTTTACAAGCCCGATGATCAATTTGGTTTTCCCCGCCATCGCCGCGTGCGCCGCCGCGTTTCCAAGCCGTTCACAGTAAATCGAGTCATCGGGATTTGCCGGAGCGGAACGTATCGCGTAACTGGGATCAATATATTTCAGGTTGATCTCTATCTTTTTTTCATCAAAGTGGCTGACGATTCTGTCGCGAAGGTACGTTCCGACATCTGCCATTTTGATATTGCCGCCGGCGTCGGTTTTTTTCTCCTTCAAAAGAAGATCCTGCATTGCGCC
Source organism: Treponema sp. (assembly GCA_031273265.1). GTDB lineage: Bacteria > Spirochaetota > Spirochaetia > Treponematales > Breznakiellaceae > WQXQ01. Next base: position 10,034 of record JAISSH010000041.1, on the reverse strand, counting down.
TTCGGCGACAACAATTACCGCGTGTTTGCGTTTTATAAGCCGTTCTTCCAAGTGGTGTAAAAAGCCGTTGTAACCTTCCAGATTGAAGGGCACTTCAGGTATCAGCACAAAATTCACCTCATGGCTTGCAAGAGCGGTGTGCGCCGCGATAAAGCCGGAATCCCTGCCCATTACCTTTACAAGACCGATGCCGTTAATCGCCGATGACGCTTCCATGTGCGCGGCTGTTACAACTTCAACAGCTTTGGAAACCGCAGTGTTGAAACCGAATGAACGGTCTATCAGCGCAAAGTCATTGTCAACTGTTTTGGGAATTCCTATCATGGCGATTTTCAGCTGTCTCTTATCAATTTCTCCCGCAATATCCATTGTACCGCGCTGTGTTCCGTCTCCGCCGATTGTAAAAAGCACATTCAGGTTGAGCTTTTCCATCGCGTCAACAATTTTTACTACTTCCCTGCCGCCGCCGCGCGCGCTTCCCAAAAATGTTCCGCCCAATTTGTGAATGTCATCGACATTGTCGGGATTAAGCTCTTTTACGCCGTACTGGTATTCAGGCAAAAAGCCTCTGTACCCGTAACGAATGCCCGAAATTCGGGTAACTCCGTAGCGATACCACAGACAGCGCACAACTGCCCGGATTACATCGTTAATACCGGGACATAGTCCGCCGCAGCTTACGATTCCGGCGTGAACATGCGCCGGGGTAAAATAGATATGCTCGCGCGGACCCGCGCGTTCCAGCACATGGCTTTTCTCTAATTGAGGCTGCGGTCCCGGTACAACCGAGGTGCTAAAGCGTATAAACTGGTCGTCTGTAACATAATCGGCGACTTTGTCCCCCTGTATTTTGGACATTACAATCGGCGATTCAATCGAAGTCTTGCCAAGCTCTTCTATTGTGAAATCAAAACTATCATCTGTCATGAGGTATCCCCCTTTTTTTAATTATAACATAAATGTACTTTATTTCAAGTTGATGAATGACCCCTTTCACCATTTCACAATGGGTATTATACTGTAGACTTGGAGGTTTTAATGACCAATTTTACTCCGCCCAAAATGGGCAAATTAAGCCCGAAGATGCTCGGCGTTTTAGCTGTTGGGATACTGCTGTTAATCTTTATGGGAACCAGTGTTTTTATCGTAGATCAGGCTGAAGAAGCGGTGATTACGCGCTTTGGGAAGTACTATATTACAAGGGGACCGGGGCTTCAGTTTAAACTGCCCTTTGGAATTGATCGAAATTATACGGTGAATGTTAAAGCGGTACAAACCGCGCAGTTTGGTTTCAGTACCGTGAAAAGCGGAATTGCATCGACTTATGCCAGCAAAACAAGAGAATCGACCATGCTTACAGGCGACCTTAATATTGTTGAAGTTGAATGGATTATTCAGTACAGGATTACGGACTCCAGAGCATGGGTTTTTAATGTTATGGAAAAAGAGAGAACTATCAGCGACGTTTCGCGCTCGGTGATCAACATGCTTGCGGGCGACCGCGCGATTATGGATATTATGAGTCCCGAACGGAGCGCCATTGAAATTGCCGGCGCAGATTTAATGAACGAAACTTTCAAAAGTTACGGTTTGGGGATTAATGTGATTGCGGTTAAACTGCAAAATATCGATCCTCCCGCCGGCGTACGGCAGGCGTTTGACGATGTAAACAAGGCAATTCAGGACATGAACCGACTCATCAACGAAGGTATGCAGGTTTACAATGAAGAAATCCCCAAGGCAAGAGGCGAAGCGGAGAGGGTAGTTCTGGTCGCACAGGGTTACGCTTCGGAACGCGTGAACAGGGCGAAGGGCGATGTCGCGCGTTTTAATTCAGTTTATGATGAATACCGCCGCGCGCCGGAAGTAACAAGACAGCGGCTTTATTATGAAATGGTTGAAGAAGTGTTCAAAGATGACGAAGGCATGACGATTGTTGATCGCAACCTGAGAAATTTCCTTCCGATGATGAATGTCAGCGGCGCGATACAAAGCCAAAGCGCACAGCAAAATGCCCAACAGGGCGCGCAGGGAGGCAGATAATGAAAAAGACTGTTACCACTATTGTAATAATTACGATTGCCGTTATCGGCGTTTTTATCGCCGGTCCGTTATATGTCATTGAAGAGGGAGAGCAGGCGGTAATTGTGCAGATGGGGCGGATTGTGCGCGTTGTTAAAGACGCAGGACTGCATGTAAAAACGCCGTTTATTGACGAAGTTGTCCGTTACCCGAAACGTATCATGTCGTGGGACGGCGAGCAGACAAGCATACCTACACGCGAAAAACAGTACATTTGGGTTGACGTAACCGCGCGCTGGCGAATTGCCGATCCGCAGAAATTTTACGAATCCATTTCTACAATAGAAAGCGCGTATTCCAAGCTGGCGGAAGTGATCGATTCCGAAGTTAAAACCGTAACCGCCGAAAACTACTTCCGCGAATCAGTACGCAATTCCAACATCATAATGGAAAGGGAAAGCACGGTTGATGATCTCGGCATCGGCGACGAGATTGATCCAAGCGTTATTCAGTCATCAATAAGATCAGATGACAATTTCGAACCGGTTGAAAAAGGCAGGCGCAGGATCGCCGAAGAAATTCTTGAACGCTCCCGGCGCATGGTTCCCGAATACGGAATTGAATTGATCGACGTAGTAACGCGCCAAATCCGTTACTCTGACGATCTTACGCCCAGCGTGTACGCGCGCATGATCAAAGAGCGTAACCAGATAGCGCAGGCGATTCGTTCCGAAGGCGAAGGCAGAAAGGCGGCTCTTCTGGGAAGAATGGCAAACGAGCAAATGGAAATCCGCTCCGCCGCGTACAACCGCGCCGAGGCAATACGCGGAGAGGCGGACGCGGAAGCGGCGAGGATTTACGCCGACGCCTACAACCGCGACAGAGGTTTCTTTGATTTCTGGAGAGCGATAGAATCCTACCGCCAGACCATGCCGAAATTTGATAAGACTCTTACAACAGACATGGAATATTTCCGTTATCTCTATTCGCCGAGATAAATATGCAGAATATTTACGTTTCCGATTTTGACGGTAAACCCGCCGTTTGTTTCGACACCGGACTTGATCCGCGTTCGTTTGCCCGGACAAAAATGTCGCAGAGCCTGATTGAGCCGGGTTATGTCGTACGTCCCGACGGCGCTAAGGAAACGTGGAAAGCGCTGGGAGTGAATGAAGTTGACGGTTTTATGAGAGTCTGGGGGACGCCTCTGCATGGCGAAAGACTCGATAAAATTTTAGAAGAAGAACCGCAGGCGGCATTACAGGCGGTAACTTTTTGGATTCGGGCAAAACTTTTTCTCGGCGATGAAGATTCTACGCTTCACCCCGGCGCGGTATTTATAAATTGCGCGGACGGCGGCGATTCGGGGAATGAAAAGGGAAGCGTTTTTTTTACCCCTGAAAATTTGTCGCAGAGATGCCTGCTCTTTGAGGGACTGGAATTGAACCGCTACAGTTGCCCGGATTTAAAAGGCATGGAAGCCTCCGCTTTTTGCGCCTCTGCCATGTTGTACAAAATACTGTCAAAATCATATCCGTATCCAGACAACGCAAATATTTTTCAGGACATGAGGGAAGGTATTTTCCTGCCGCCAGATTTTACTGCGCCGGGATTGAACAAGGAACTCTGCGATCTGATTCATTCCGCGCTATTACTGCCGGTTGCGCGAAAGAGAACATCAGCAAGCGGGACGGATATTCTCGGCAATCTGTTAAAAATTCTGATGACCAAAGAAGGTTCTATCGTCCCTGTGTCCTCGCTGTTTAATCAATTATCAGAGAGTGAAAACGCGAAACTTGTAAAAGAAAAACGATCTTTTTCGCTCAGGCAAAATACGAGTGTTAAAGCAAGACGTTTCGTTACGCGCAATAAACCGGTTCTGCTGGGAGTCGCGATAGCCGCCGCTTTTTTTATCTTTATAGGGATAAATATTGCAAGGGGTAATTCAAGACGTCCCACGACGGCTGGGCTGACTTCCGATACCGTTGTCAGTTCCTATTATGAAGCTCTCAGTTCGCTGGATCATTTGTATATGGAAGCGTGTGTTCTTGGAGCGGACAGGGGCGACATTAATATAGCCGCAAATTTATTTGCTATTAGCAAAGTAAGGCAATCCTATGAAGTAAATTTCAATTCCGCGATCATTCCCGCGAAATTATGGCAGGATAACGGAGGCGAGCTTCCCGCCCCCAATGTTTTTGGCGTAACGGATCTTTCCATTTTACTTCTTTCCGGCAATGAAAATGAAAACACAGTTGTCTACCGCGCCGAATATCTACTGTGGTTTCCCAGCGAACAGCTTCCAAGCAACCGCAGCGACGAACTAACCCTCACCCGCCATCGCGGCAACTGGCGAATAACCGAAATAAAGCGAACCTTGAAATAATTTTCCCGCTTCAGGCAAGCGCCAGTCATCCCCGCACCGTATATAGGGCGGAGGTACTTATGTTTAATTTATTTAATCTTTTCCGTCCGGCGCGGGATTATTCCCCGGATGATGAACCGCTACCGATCCTGAACGACACCGTTTTCAAGGCTATGCTCGCCTCGGATACGGAGGATTCGCGCGAAGCGTTAAAGTCCCTGCTTTGCGCCTGCACGGGGCGTGAAATTACAGACGTCAAAGTCGTCAACAGCGAACTCCTTCCCGCTCACATGGACGCGAAATTCCCGCGCCTCGACGTTCACGTTACTTTCAACGACGGCGAAGTTGCCGCTCTGGAAATGCAGATCGGCAAATCCGATGACGATCTGAAAAGCAGAGCCGCCTATTATGCCTCTGCGTTATATTCAGGTCAGTCCAGACGGGGCATGAAGTACAAAAGGATAAAGCGGGTATATCAGATTTTTTTCCTCAACTGCGTATTGTTCCCTGAAAGCGAGAAACTGCCCCGGCGATACGGTTACAGAGAGGAGAAGGAACACGATCTTCTCACTGAGGCAGTAGAAATTATCTATTATGAACTGCCAAAACTAGAAAAGCGCGTAGAGGAGTATTTCGCTGGGAAAACCGGAACAGAAAACTTGTCCCAAGATGAGAAATGGTGTATATTTATGAGGTACAGGCATGAGAAACGCATAGAGCCGTTAATCAAGGAACTGTGCCGTGAGGAGGAAGGGATAATGCATGCAGAAAAGTCAGTGGTAAAAATAAGCCGAAGTTACAAAAAATTCGCGCGGGAACTTTCGATAATGAAGAGAGACATGGAACATGATGCAAGAATAGACGCTATCAGGGAAGAAGTACGCGAGGAATTTCGTGAGAAAGTGCAGCAGGAAAACACACTCCAAATCGCCCGCAACTTGCTGGCAGAAGGCTCAACCCCCGAATTTGTGCAAAAAATTACCGGGCTCTCCATGGAAGAAATCGTGAAATTGCAGAGTTAGTCAATTCATATAAAAGCGCATTTTGGCTTATTTTTAGAAAAAATGGCATAAATCACCTTTTTTTACACTCGAAATTCAACTAATTTTCGCTTTTTTTTAATCATCTTTTTTCTAAAATTTCGTAAAAAGTATTGACATTTTTTATTTATAAGTGGTATATTAATAATATCCTGTACAGGGTAATTATTAATGACGGTGGGAAAGACCACAAGGGAGTTTCTTATGAAAAGGAACAAAATTGTTGCTGTAGTGTTGGTGTTGATGATGATGGTGGGAGCAGTTGTACTGATGAGCTGCGGAGGCTGCCCCGGTAACGGTAGCTGTAAATATGATCCTGCAGACGAAGCATCATTCGATGGCACTGGGATATGCTACATTGCCATAACGGACGTGGACGAGCTTAAAACAGCAGTTAACTGTGCTGCTTATAAGGCGTTGGGATCCGACGCAAAAGGCGAGTGCGACTGCTAATTAACAGCAATTTTAAGATGCCGGGCTCCCGCTAGGCTGCCCGGCGTTTTTTTTTATTTGGAGTAACGGTGGCTATTAATTTGAACTTAAATAAAAATGTACTAATCGGAGCGGCGGCGGTTTTGTTTGGGCTTCTTATCGCTCTGGGACCGCAGTTCCTGTTCAAAGCCTGTCCTCCGCACGGCGATGAATGGTCGCAGTGCCATTGGTCGGTACAGGCGGTGCTTGCAACCGGAATAATAATCGCCGCGTTAGGCGCCTGTTTAATTTTTTTATCGGATTTAAAAACACATGCCGGTTTAACCATCGGAATTTTCCTTGCGGGTATCGTTACCGTTTCCATTCCCTATTCGCTCATTAAAGGATGCAGCGGCGCGGATATGACCTGCCAAAAAACAACTTTCCCAATTCTTGCGATTTTAAGCGGCGCGGTTATGGCCGGCGCGGTAGTATACATGGTTTACCTTGTGAAGAAGGTAAAAATATGAAAGATATATTGAAAGGCGGCGCCGCGGCGGCGCTTGGTTTTATTATTGCGTGGGGACCCCAATTCATTTTCAAAGCGTGTTCCACGGAAGACTGCGGATGCTGCGGCGCATATCCGCAATGTTTCTGGGCAACGCAGGCGAGCATCGGTATAGGAATGATGATCGCCGCACTCGGTCTTTGCATGATAATTTTCCCCGACCCAAAAATACAATTAGGACTTCTCATCTCCATATTTATAACAGCCGTCTTTGCCATCTTAGTCCCCTACATAATCATTGGCGCGTGCCCCGGATTCATGGCGTGCAAAAGAAGAGCCTATCCCGGCATCGCAACATTCGCCGGTATAGCAATTGTATACTCTACATTCCTCATCTTCCTGATTAAACGTAAAGAGAAAAAATCATCATAAAAGTGACGCGCTAAAATTCGACATGGCGGGTGGTCAAGATACGGTTTACAGAATGCGGCTGATAATTCTATCACCGTGAGCGCCGACCAATTGTTCCGCGACAGGGTCAACAATCAAGTCCATGAACTCAAGCGGAATGACACCGAGGAGTATTTCGCCTTTTGGAATCACAACCGCCTGGCAGGAAACGTCGCGGTCTTTCCAGCAAATTCTTACAGGCTCGGTAACTTTACAGTTAACTTTATTACCATCCGCAAGGGTGGCCGTACGGGTACCTTCAATAGCCAGTCCGAGTTTTTGACAAACGTCATCATTTATAATGAGCGTTACTGCGCCGGTGTCTACTACGGCGTTAACGGTAACGGAACGTACATCCTTGTCTGAGATATGACCGTCATTTAAACGAATAAGATCCCCCCCGTTTTTTAGGGTGAGTTCAGCAAATACATTACCCATCTTTTGTTTTCCTCCGAGTATTGGTAATTATAATATATTTACCCCGCCTGTTCAAGTTTCTGTCTTTGACAATTCGGCAATGGTAACATCAGGGTGGCGATAGCCGGGCGAACCGAATTTTACGCGACCAAATTGAATGGCGCGTAAGGGACAAATATCAATACAGCCCTGACAATGTTCACACTTGTTTGAAAACAGCGGTTTTCCGTCCTTCATGGCGATAGCGGAGACGGGGCAAATTTTTTCGCAGACGCCGCAGCCGGTGCAATGCGCGCCGACGCGGTAGCTTTTGTAGAAAATTTTCACTCCGAGCGAAAAAAGCCGCGAAATAAAGGCGGAGAAAACGCGGCATGTGCACACTTTGTTTTCACGCTTTTCGATGACGGCGCGGACGGCTTCCTCAGTCGCTTTTTCCTGCATTGATACGCGGCGTTTTTGCTTTTTTTCTTTCTGCGTTCCGAATATGGCAAGGTAATTTTCTACCGCTGGAATTCGTCCAAAGTACATTTTCTCGATTCCCTTCTTTTTGAGAATCCGCCTTAACGCGCCAAGCGTACCTCCGGGACTTGTCCCAAATGTTACAAACGCCGCCAAATACGATGTTTTAAAAACCGCGCTCTTGGCGAAACGGCGCACAATTATCGGCAAACCGTAAGCGTACGAAGGAAAAACAAAAACAACCGCGTCCGCTTCAACAATTATTTCGCTCTTTTGCGCCTCGTCTCCAATGTTAATCAATTCATAATCACCGCCAACGCCCTGCCCGATTTTTTTCGCCGACCAAAAACTGTTGCCTGTTCCGCTAAAATAAAATATTTTAATCATTTTCTTTAGCTATCATTCCGATAACATTTTTTATTTTACCGTCAAGAACATCAACAGACAGGCGGATTGATTCGCCAATCGCGCTTTCAATATCGTCGTCCTCCACGCCGAGGGGAATACAGCCAAGAGTTCTGTCGATATAACATTCCGCGCTCTGTAGGCTTGAAAATTTGGAAAGGCAAATGCCGCCTTCAGTCTCGACTTCGCCCTCACTGTCGCGAATCTTTTTCTCCATGTATTTTATTCCCATGTCAAGCAACCAGTTGGGAATGGTGATTACCTTCCTGTGCGGCATATCCATATTTTTGTGCACGATGGCGAGAAATTCTCTCCAAGGAATATTGTAACAGCCGATTTGCCAGCATCTTCCGCCGATTGTTTTTTCCAGAGCGCCGGCGATTGCCTGAGCGACCTGCTTTTTTGTTACCATTGTCGTTCCGCCCTTTGGGTACAAGGTAACGCCCTTCATGCCGCGCACCGCTTTCACGATAATTGTCCACACAGGTTCGCGCCCCTGCTGAACGCCGAAAATGTACGGCAGTTCAAGAATCGCGACGTTAAAATTTTCATCGGCGAACGACAGCGCGACTCTTTCCTGCTCTCTTCGGCTTCGGATGTACGGATGCCATTTCGCCAGTTCAAGGTGCTGCCACTTTTTATCAAAATAGGAAAAATACGACCCGCATATTACCGAGTGTTTCACGCCGCATTCTTTGCCGATACGCAAAAACCTTTCCAGCGGCGTTACGTTAAATTTGTTGAAATAATCATATATCGGTTTTGGTCCTGTTATACGCTCATCAATGCCCGACGCAAAAATAAAACCTTCACAGCCGTTTAGATACTGCCTGATTTCATCATCAGAAAGCGTCATGTAGTTTTTAAATTCCAGCGTCATCTGGGGCGGCAGCTTGGCGCCTTCGGGAACAGGCGGCAGGGCAATCGCCCTCACCTCATGCCCGCGATTAATCAATTCCTCCGCAGCCGCGCTCCCCAAAAGCCCGGTTCCGCCAACCAGAAAAACTTTCATGTTATCTCCTTATTTGAGAAATTAATTGATTATATAAAATTTGTTTCTTAATTTCAATCCCAAAGAGACTCACGCAAGGCGCAAAAAATTTCACATTATCTGCTCGTCAATGGGTTTGCCGCCGGGAACCATCGGGACAACCCGCTCGTCTTTGTCGATTACTGCGTCTATCAGAACGGGTTTGCCGCGCATTAGAAGTTTATAGCCTTTATCAAGAGCGTCCAGAAAAGACGCTTCGTCCGTTACGCGAAAACCATGCACATCGTAGGCTTCCGCAAGTTTGATAAAATCGGGGCCTCGGTTGTCAAGGTCGGTTTCCGAATAGTGAGCCTCATAGAAGAACTTCTGCCACTGGTGCACCATTCCAAGAGTGCGGTTGTCGAAAATGATGATAAGAACGGGAAGACCGTACTTGACCAGCGTAGCCATTTCGGCGCAGTTCATGCGGAAACATCCGTCGCCCGTAAATAGGACGACAGGAGAGAGAGGATTTGCGGCTTTCGCGCCTGCCGCCGCGCCCATACCGACGCCCATTGTTCCCCTGCCGCCGGAGCTTAAACAACTGCGGGGAGTATTGAACGGGTAAAACTGCGCCGTCCACATCTGATGCTGACCGACATCGGTTACTACTATCGCCTTTTCACCTAACGCCTTTGCCGTCTCCTGAATGATAAAGCGCGGATGAAGGGCGGTCTTGCGGTGATGATCCTGCGGTATTATCGCCTTCCATTCGTTTATTTCGCCGTGCCATTCGGTGGAAATTTTCGCGGGTATTTTTTTGACAAGCCTGTTTATAACATCTTTTAAATCCCCGACAATCGAAACGTCCACGCCGACATTTTTGTTGATTTCCGCCATATCAATGTCTATATGGATAATTTTCGCGCTTCGGGCAAATTTTTCAACACTGCTTGTTACGCGATCTGAAAAACGCGCACCAATCGC